>CAZWQK010000347.1:0-2190 GCA_964635835.1 uncultured Pseudomonadales bacterium | reverse complement strand
TTCTCATAATATGCATTGATACGAAGTGCTGAATCGGCGTTCATGTCTATGTTTCTGTCAAGCTGCATCGACACACCCCCGAACGTGTCCGCAGCCATGCCAAGTTCGGTAAAACTTTCGTCTAAAACGCCTTTCTTCGTCACTCGATTTAAAACACCACCAGTACCACCACGGCCAAACAGAAGTGCGTTAGGTCCCTTTAAGACCTCTATTTGCTCGAGGTTATACAGAGGACGGTAATACTGAACGTCGTCCCTCACACCGTCTATGAAAAAGTCTGCGGTAGACCTGACGCCACGAAAAACCACCGCATCCCGATGACCCTCCCCTTGAGAGGTATTAAGGCCTGGAATATGGTTCACAATATCCCCGATTGATGTAAGGCCTCGTCTGTTAATTTCTTCACTAGTTATCACCGCCACACTCTGTGGAACATTGATAATCGGTGTGGGCGTCTTTAACGCGTTCAGCTCATCTTGAAAAAGCACCTCTCCAAAAACAATAACCTCATCCATCTCTCCACCCAGCGCAGCGGATGAGTCATCTGCTGCCGCAAAAGACGTTGCAAGCAACAGACACCAAGATATGGCGAGCTTCGAATTTTTCATTGGGTCAATCCTTCTTCTTAATGGACGGCGCGAACATTAATGAGATTGATTCTCATTTACAACAAAAATTTGGAGAAACAACCCGCGATTACAGGCCAAAAGCTCTCCAAGCAGACCAACTTCTCACATCAGTTGGTGCAGTCGTTCATGGCGAACATCAGCACCCGAACTTAAGCATTAGCAACAAACCAGTTTGCTTTGCAGTCTCTAGGAGTCTTCTTTGCTGAAACGATGCTGAAGACGAATGCTTTTAGCATGAAGCCTGGCATTGCCAAGCTGCTGGGCCGCCGCTGCCCGAAGCGCATAAAATTCGGGGCTGCGCCGCTTGAGTTTGATGGCACGGTTGATGGATTCCAGGGCGGTGTCGTAGGCACCCACACTGAACGCCTGCTCAGCCTTAGCAAAGTGATAGTAAGGATTGGCGCTTTGATAGCGCGATACCATTGCAGTAAAAACTTCTGCCTCGGCCATGCGCCCTTGATTGCCCAGCGCCTTCGCCAAGCCGGCCATGGCCGCCGGGTCTTTTCCGTCGATGCTGCGCGCAACCCGGTAAGCGCGCTCTGCATAAGCGTCATGGCCCAATATCGAATACAGGGCGCCAAGATTGCTCCATACATCCGGATTGTCTTGTGCCGTTAACACTGCCCTCTTGAGATAGGCAAAAGCCTGCTCATAGTCCCCCTCGTGCAGATGATCGACACTCAGGTTGGCGTAAAACATCGACTCGGCATAAACATCGCTGATAATTTCCGTTGGCGCGCCCTCTGACGGCACTACCGAATTGAAATCAACGCTGAGCTCATCACTACCGGCACCGGGCAGTCGAACCCCGGCCACGTGAACATTGATGTGGTTGACCCGCAACACCAGACCAGAGCTTAGCTCCCATTTCGGCGGTACATGAACCTTTTGATACCTGGCATCAAGGCTGGCTTCACGAGCAAGAGCAATAAACAGATTGGTGTAGGCGACGCAATTGCCCCGCTTGGACGCAAAGGTTTGTGCAGCGGAGAATGTGGCGGATCGGTCGTAGGGACTAACGAAGAAATCTTGCCCTTCGAGCTTTTGCATTAGGCGACGGAAACGCTGATGAGGGAACGCAGAGTTACCAATATCGTTGGTAATGAAGTCCCTCATTTCAGGCGTGACAGACAACACCGATTGGGCAGGTGCAGCAGCTACGACATGACCAAAGACTGCTCTACCGTCGATCAGCTCTGGAGAATAGCGGACACGGTCAGATCGCTCCGTGGTGGCACAGGCACCGCAAAAAGCAGCCAAAGCAATGAGGAAAACGCTGCGCATATCCATAAAGCTGAATATAAAACCACCGTCGTACCGCCTCAACACAAAACGGCTTGTGGGGCGAATGGATTTGTCAGGCGGTTGGATTTGTCGGGTTAAAACCCGACCTACAGGGTGATGCACGTGGCTCGGGCCGTAGGTCGGGCTTGAGCCCGACAAGGAAATCTCGGATCGATGGGTTTGTCGGGTTAAAACCCGACCTACAGGAATCTTACGTAAGGATGGTGGAGCCAGGGAGAGTCGAACTCCCGACCTCTTGAATGCCATTCAAGCGCTC
>CAZWQK010000346.1:0-2191 GCA_964635835.1 uncultured Pseudomonadales bacterium | reverse complement strand
AATACGGGCTGGTTATGACGGCCCAGTACGACGGCCGACGCGACGTCGTAGCGTCCACCGGCGCTGCCCTGGACTTTCTTGAGGATTTACATCGGCGTTTTGACGACTGGCTGCTTGCGCTAGCAGCCTACAATGCGGGGGGTGGCACCGTTGCCAAAGCCTTACGCCGGAACAACAGTCAGGATTTCTTTCACCAGCGTTTGCCACGAGAAACCCAAGCCTATGTGCCTAGGCTGTTAGCGATTTCCGCCATTGTTGCCAATCCCGAAGCTTTCGGCGTTACGCTGCCAGTGGTTGACGATTTAGATCCTTTGCTTGTTTTGACATTACCCGGCGCCTTTGACGTCAGCGTTCTTGCGCAAACGTTAAACATGGAGGCCGCCCAAATCTATGAGTTCAATCCGGCGTTGAAACAGGCTCGCTGGAACGCATCCGATTCGCTGCAATTGATCCTGCCAAGCAATTGGACCAGCGAGGAATGGAAAGCTGTCGCTACCAAAAATTCAGAAGCCCACAGTTTTGCGCCCAGGGAAAGCAGCGCGTTACCGGCTCTGAGAGATGCTGAGCGGGAGGCCATGGCACGCCTACAGAGCGTTCCGCCAGAAGAGCGGATGGCTTGGAAAACGGTAGTTGTTCGCTCTGGAGACACACTAAGCGAACTCGCCGAGGAGCACAGCGTCAGTGCAAGAGATCTGCAACGTCTGAACCAGCTGGACACGGACCTACTGCAAATTGGCCAGACACTTCAGGTACCGGTATCCACGAGAGGCCGGAGTTCGGCGGCTACCAATTTGCCCACCTATACGGTGCGTCCGGGGGATTCTCTGTGGCTGATTGCCAAACGAATGGACACTAGCGTAGACACCTTGGTGCGATTAAACAAGATCGGGCCTAGGGACATTCTTCGGGTAGGGCGAACCCTCCTAGTGCCGGATACTGGTGTGCTGCCCGCCGCTACCGACCTTCCACCAAACAAAATTCGAAAGATCAGCTACCGAGTTAGACGCGGTGACTCATTAAGCCGTATCGCCCAGCGCTTTAGGTTGAGCATAGGCGATATTCTGCAGTGGAACGACCTTCAGCCCAAACGCTACCTGCAGCCCGGTCAAGGCCTGACGCTATATGTGGACGTTGTGGGGGGATAAACAGTGGGGGATAAGCTGCGTGTCCCCCACGTTGTTACAAACCAGCTTTACTGGGGCCGGGTGACTCCCACCGCCTCTTCCGCTGCCGCAAAAAACGCAGCGAATTCCAGCTGTTGGTCACGAGCCTGAATCTGCTGCCGGAGCTGAGCCACGACGTTGTCTTGGGTTGAACTTACATCGCCGGCAACAACCTTGGTTACCACGACCAAAGCACTGCCCGTTTCGGTTACCGTCGCGTCAACGCTTTTACCACCCGCCGAAGGCCTTGGTAAGGCGAAGGCGCCGGCTAAAACTGCTGCAGGCGCCAAATCGACCTGATTACGAGCAATCATGTCTCGCCGAGTCCACCGCTTACCGAGCCTGTTCGCTACGTCGCTCACCGACGCGCCATCCAACAGCTGCTCAAGAGCTTGGTTCTTGTCCGCTTCGATCAGGCCTTGGGCAGACTCCAGCCGCAGCTGCTCGGCGATCTGGTCCTTCACTTCGGCAAAGGCAAGCTGAGTTGCCGGATAATGGCTGGACACACGGACAACGACCGCCCGGTCATCACTCAATCGCAGCACCGGACTGTTCTCTCCGGCGATGCCCTCCGGCGAGAACAATGCTTCGATCACCGCCGGATTGTCGAATATCCCTGCAGCTGGGGAGGGCCCTTCACCAGAGGTTGGCGCACCGGCCTGGGTGACGCCTTGAGTTTGCTGAATCTGCAAAGCCAAATCGCCAGCGGTTTGGGCAAGACCGAATCGTTCTTCAAAAGCACCCTGCTCTAACTCATCGATTCGTCCATCAAATATCTCCAGGGCCGCTTCCGCGCGGAGATTCGCAAGAATGCCCGCCTTTTCTGCTTCGAAGGTTGGCACCTCGGCCTCACTTATTTCTTTGAGACGAATGAGGTGGTAGCCGAACTCCGTGCGCACAGGTTCAGACACTTCGCCAGGTGTGCTTAGGGCCCACAAGGCGTCGTCGAAAGCCTGATCGAACACGCCCTGAGTTACCGGGCCTAGATTTCCGCCATTCTCCGCTGACCCGGGATCGTCAGAGATCTC
>CAZWQK010000345.1:0-2198 GCA_964635835.1 uncultured Pseudomonadales bacterium | reverse complement strand
ACGCTCGAGAGCTAAGCCTGGACACCGCTGCCGCTTTCGCGCAGCTGCGTGACGCCGGTGTGCACCTGCTCAACCAAAGCGTGTTGCTGCGCGGAATCAACGATCAAGCCACAACCCTTTGCGAGCTCTCCCAGACCTTATTCGATCAAGGTGTGCTGCCTTACTACCTGCACATGCCGGACCCCGTCAGCGGCACTGCCCATTTTTACGTAGCGGACCAAGAAGCCTTAACGCTGCATGACGACCTGCGGGCGCGGCTTCCGGGCTATTTGCTGCCCAGGCTGGTGCGGGAGAACGCTGGCATGACGTCAAAGTCGCAGTTAATTGCCACTGACCGGTAGCAAGGTCCAATGATCTCCGGTGAATGTCCGCTGACCTGGCTTCGACAGCGAACCCTGAGTCGGTCTGGGCAGCGCGCAGCCACCAGCGCAACCGACTACTCGTGGTTAACGATCCCTTCCCCGACTACACTGGTAGCTCAATCCATGGAGCCAATCTCAGCGTCAGTATTGCTAAGTAGGTTTCCACGCATCATTCACTCTTCACTCTTTGGGAAGCGCTATGACAGACCTAACGAATCAAGTTTTTATCATCACCGGCGGTAACGGCGGCATTGGCCTTGGGATGGCTGAGGGGATTGCCGCTGCCGGTGGCTCGGTGGCGGTTTGGGGTCGTAACGAGGCGAAAAACGCTCAGGCCCTGGAACAGCTGAGGGAATATGGTACCAACAGTCGGGCCTACGTTTGCGACGTTGGGGATGAAGATCAGATTATCCAATGCATGCAGCGCACTACCGATGACTTTGGTCGTATCGACGGTTTGTTCGCCAATGCAGGCCGCGGCGGCACGGGTAAGGCCTTCGTCGACATGTCTCTTGCCGATTGGCGAGACGTTATGGCGGTGAACTTGGACGGCGTTTTCCTTACCCTTCGAGAAGCGGCCAAGGTTCTTATCGAACAGGGTGAAGGCGGTAGCTTGGTGGCCGTGTCCTCCACTTCAGCGATCCACGGTGCTGCCGGTAACGAGGCCTACGGCACTGCCAAAACCGGCTTGAATGGTCTGGTGCGGGCCCTGGCCGTGGGCCTTGCGCGCCACAACATACGCGTTAACTCCCTGCTCCCTGGCTGGACCAAAACCGACTTGGCGTCCGGGGGCTACGAAAACGACACCTTCCGCACGGTAACCACGAAGCGCACTCCGGTTCGGCGCTGGGCAGACCCTAGCGAGTTTCGGCAAGTAGGCGCGTTTCTGGCGGATACCTCTTTGTCTTTCCATACCGGCCAAGAGGTTGTTGTGGACGGTGGCTACACGGTGTTTTAGCCGCCGTTAACTGAAGAACTACTCAGCCAACACCGGACAGGGGTTTGACGTTTGCGGTCAATCCCAAACCCAGACAGTGCCGTATTGTTACTCAAGTGGTGGCAAGTGACGACTTGGCGGACAGCATATCCCAGTGGTGCGGCCATTAAGCCCTTATTGGATGGTTTCCTTTTGGAGCTGGGGCAAAGCTATTCCTCACGGGTCAGCGCCTGCTCTACATCCAGGTCACTAAAGCCGATCAGATACAAAATCGCATCGAGGCCAAAATTCGAAATCGAGTGTTTGGCGCTTTCCCGCACGATGGTTTTGGCGTGATAGGCAACGCCCAGACCCGCTTGCTGCAGCATCGGTAAATCGTTGGCGCCGTCGCCCACGGCAATGGTCTGAGCCAGACTGATACCTTCCGCAGCAGCGATTTTATGCAGCAAATCCGCCTTGCCCTGAGCATCCACAATGTCCCCCAGCACTCTCCCGGTCATGACGCCATCGATGACCTCGAGCTCATTGGCATAAACGTAGTCGATGCCCAACTGACGCTGCAGGTGTTCGCCCACGTATTGAAAGCCGCCGGAAAACACGGCAATGGTATAGCCAAAGTGCTTCAGCGCCTTGATCAACCGGTGAGCGCCCGTGTTCAATGCCACAGACTCAGCAACGTCGTGAAGAACCTCCAGCGGCATTCCCTGCAGCAGCGCCGCTCGCCGCCTGAAACTTTCTTTGAAATCCAGCTCGCCAGCCATGGCCGCGTCGGTAATCGCCACCACCTGATCACCGACGCCATGACGTTTCGCCAGCTCGTCCATGACTTCCTCGGCAATTAGCGTGGAGTCCATATCAAAGGCCACTAGGCGCCGGTTGCGCCGAAACACGGAATCTCG
>CAZWQK010000344.1:0-2207 GCA_964635835.1 uncultured Pseudomonadales bacterium | reverse complement strand
AAACGCGCCTCTTTTTTTTAGGGACTCACATCATGTCCAAGGTATGTCAGGTCACAGGCAAGCGTCCAATGGCTGGGAACAACGTCAGTCACGCCATGAACAAAACGCGCCGCCGCTTTTTGCCAAACCTTCACGACCACCGTTTTTGGGTTGAATCCGAAAAGCGTTACGTGAAGCTGCGGGTGTCTTCTAACGGCATGCGCATCATCGATAAAAAGGGTATCGATGAAGTGCTTAAAGACGTTCGTGCGGCAGGTCACAAGGTTTAATGCGCGCTAGCGCCAGAGGAACACATCATGCGAGATAAAATTAAGTTGGTATCCAGTGCCGGAACCGGCCACTACTACACCACGGACAAAAACAAGAAGAACACGCCGGACAAGATGGAGATCAAAAAGTACGATCCCGTAGTCCGCAAACACGTGATCTACAAAGAAGGCAAGATTAAGTAATAAATGCCCGAGCTCCCCGAGGTCGAAACGACTCGACGGGGCATAGAGCCCTTCCTGACCGGGCACACGATTCAACACATTCGTGTGCGAGAGCAGCGGCTGCGATGGCCGGTGCAGCTACCCGGGCACCTTGCGGGTAGCACGGTTCGGCGCGTCGCCCGACGCGCCAAGTACATCCTGATAGAGACTGATCGCGGTGCGTTAATCGTACACCTGGGTATGTCCGGGAGCCTGCGTGTGGTGCAGCCTGGCGAAGCACCTCGCCTGCACGATCATGTGGACATCGAAATAAAGAACGGCCCCTGGCTGCGCTACAACGACCCCCGCCGGTTTGGCAGTTTTCACTTTGCCGAGCATCCCAGCGAAGGACATTGGCTGCTAGCAAACCTGGGTGTTGAACCGCTGGGCAATGAGTTTTCCGGGGATCACCTGTTTGTTACCTCCAGAAAACGCCGGGTTGCGGTAAAAAACCACATCATGGACGGTAAAATCGTTGTCGGCGTGGGCAACATCTACGCCGCGGAAGCTTTGTTTCGTGCTGGAATCAGGCCATCTACCGCCGCATATCGGGTCAGCCGCTTGGCCTACCAAAATTTGGCTGAAGCCATTCGCCAGATTCTTGGCAAGGCGATACAGGTCGGTGGCACCACGCTACGGGACTTTGTCGGCTCCGATGGTCAGCCCGGTTACTTCAAGCAGAGTTTGAATGTTTACGGCCGCCAGGGCGAGCCATGCCGGATTTGCGCTACACCCTTGAAGCTGCAAATTCTCGGGCAGCGCAGCACCGTTTACTGCCCGTCGTGTCAAAGGTTCTCCGGCTGGAAAACGTCGGTGATCTAGCAGCGGGCTGGAGTTCAGTTCTTCGCCAAGGCAGCGATAACGGCGGGATGCACGAACTGAGAAATGTCGCCGTTTAGGGCTGAAATTTCCCGGACTAGCGTAGATGAAATAAACGAGCAGTCTCTGGATGTAGGCAGAAATACGTACTCCATTTCCGGGTCTAGAGATCGATTCATCTCTGCCATCTGGAATTCGTAGTCGAAATCCGTGACCGTGCGCAGGCCGCGCAATACGAAGCGCGTGTCTTTCGAGCGCACGTAATCCACCAGCAAGCTGTTAAAGCCGTCAATAGAGACCCGATCACCATAAGGGGCAAGCACTTCTCTGCACAGTTCCATGCGGTCTTTCAGGGCCACGGCCGGATCTTTTTGGGCCGATGTGCCGATGGCAAGAATGACGTGGTCAAACAGCGTAAGCGCGCGTTCCACTAAATCGGTATGGCCGTTGGTTATAGGATTAAACGATCCTGGATAGACCACAATGCGTTCGGGCATGTCAGCTTTTCCTGTGTAAATTGGGTGGTGGCATTGCCACGAGTCAATGACGGCGCTGATGCTACCGCTGGCCCATAGCTTCTGCAATTGGACTGGGTCCTACCAATTTGTTAGGCGTCAATCCGTACCAATTAACAAACTGCATGTGGTGCCCGCCTTTGCAGATTTGTGCACGGCAAGTCCCAATCCGGCAATCAGTGTCTCGACAGATGCTTGCTGTGTTTGATCGTGTTCCAAGTAGAGCCATTGTCCCAGCAGTTTCTTTTCAGCGATCAGGGTCACCGATTGCTCGAGCAACTCATTGGCGGCAAAAGGCGGGTCCAGGAAGATGACGTCAAACGGCTCGTTGGTCCGCTGCAAAAATGCCGGGGCATGGTCAATCTCAAGGGTGGTGTTGTCCTGTAACCCACGCTGGTGGAGG
>CAZWQK010000343.1:0-2229 GCA_964635835.1 uncultured Pseudomonadales bacterium | reverse complement strand
CCAAATTAGTGCCTTCTTTACCTCCGTATTCCTTTGGCAAGGGATAACGATAGTGGCCTGCTTCATCAGCCAGACGTTTCGCTTTGGCCAGCAGCGCCTCCCACTCCTCGTTGGGCAATCCACCTCGCTCCCAGTCCGTACGCGCATCTTCCCGCCGATGATCGAAGAAACGCATGTTGTCGTCTGCGTTTTCCAAGGGTTTGATGGTGTTCTCGATAAACTCGTCGAGTTCATTCAAGTAATCTTGCAGGTCTTGGGGGATATCGAAGTTCATGTTGGCCTCCTGTTTTTCAATGGCAGTGCTCGCCTTTGGTAATGACGGCTAACTAGTGGCGAAAACGGGGGCACCAACGGTCATTGGTTGTTTTAAATAAATACTGCACCCCTCCAAACACAGCCAGCAAACGTTACGTCCTCCCCAGGGAGGGTGCAACAAAGAAAGCCTCATCTGTCGTTGACTGGGCGCTCTTTTATCATCGGCTTGGCGGTACTTGAGTAAAAACAGCGTCTTTACCGGCCAGTGAAAAGCACGCTCAATAACCGCGGCCAACCCTGCTAGGCTCTAGTGCTGACAAAATACTGAGAAAGGGTCACGACGTTGCGATTTCTGTGGATCGGTTTTGGCTGGCTGTTCGTGGGTTTGGGCGTGCTCGGCATTGCCTTGCCGCTGCTGCCGACCACGCCCTTTTTACTGCTGGCTGCCGTGTGCTTTAGCCGCGGATCAGAAAAGATCCATAGCTGGCTATTGAATCACCCGACCCTTGGGCCGCCTATTCACGACTGGCAAACCCACCGCGCCATATCACGGCGCAGTAAAGTGATAGCAACCGCGTCGATGCTGGTTCTGGCGATCATCACGCCTCTTGTAGGCGCGCCGCTGTGGGCCGCAGCGGTGCAGGCCGTAGTGCTGTGCATTGTGGGAACGATTCTGTGGAGTCAGAAGGAACCCTAAGCAGCGGTTATTGTCGTCGCAGTCTTACCACAGGAATCTCGCGATCAGTGTTCTCTTGGTACTCATTGTAGGGCGGCCAAATTTCCGCCATGACCTGCCAAATACGACTACGCTCTGCGCCTTGCACTAGTTCCGCAGCGGCGGCGAACTTATCTGCAGCAACCTGAACCTGAACGGCGCTATTGGCTTCGATATTGGTGTACCAGGCGGGGTCTTCGGCATGCCCACCTTTTGACGCGACGATAATGTGATCATCCCCATCCTTGCCGTAAATCAGGGGCAACATTCGTGGTTTGCCGCTGGTACGTCCGGTAGTGGTGAGCAGCAGCGTTGGTACCCCTCGCCAAATATGTCCGTCTACGCCATCAGTCTGGAGATATCGTTGCATATGATCCGCCGCCCAGTCTGGCAGCGTTGTGTCTTCGCTCATCGGTTCCTCCTGCCGGTGATTCGCTGTGGATACCTTGCTTTGTGACGCGGGTTGAAAAGTGCTGCGCGCCCCCAACAGCGCAGCCATGGGCACGGCGAAGATCAGCCCCGCAATAATACCGGCAGAAAGTCCGCCGCCTCGCTCATTCACCAGATTCCAAACCACCATGGCAATCACAACCTGAGCGGCGTAGACCCCTGCCCAAGGCCACATCCATGGCTTCATATGACGAAAGCCATAGGCGCCAAAACCGTAAATCAGCCAGTGCAGAGGTTCCGTCGCCTTAGCCCACCAACCCGTTAAAGAAAATCCGAACCAAATTTCATGGTCTTCGGCAACGGGCTTCACGAACATGTCAAAGGGCATGTAGATGAACGTCATATATACGCAGAAATAAAAAATCAGGCTCATCCACAAGGGCCGGCGGCCATAGTCTTCGATAACAGCTTCTTTGAGTTGCACTATCGTGCCCATGTTTTGTCTCTCCCTTTGCTCTGCAGTTCTAGCCTACTTGATTCGGCAACGACTCACCTGCGGCAAATGCGCGTATGTTTTCCATAGCGCACTCGCCCATGGCTATGCGGGTTTGAGTAGTACCACTGCCCATATGCGGTAGCAGGACTACGTTGTCCAACTGTGCCAGGCCCGGTGTCAGTTCAGGCTCTCGTTCGTATACGTCTAGCCCAGCGCCGGCAATCACCCCCTCAGCCAGCGCCGTAACCAAATGCGCCTCGTTTACGATGTCCCCCCGAGCGGTGTTGATCAGGTGTGCGCCAGGCTTCATCAATTTCAAGGTGTCGCTGTTGATGAGATGACGGGTTTCGGGTGTCGCTGGACAATGCAGGCT
>CAZWQK010000342.1:0-2240 GCA_964635835.1 uncultured Pseudomonadales bacterium | reverse complement strand
CAACCAAAAACCGGGTTTGGCGCTGGGTATTACCGCCTCCGGGGGTGCCGTTGGTCAGGCTGTGGTGCCGTATTTATGCGCCCTTAGTTTGAGTGAATTCGGCTGGCAAAATGCCTACGTCATTGCCGCTACCGCGTATTTGTTGCTGGCGCTGCCTGCGGCCTTACTGATCCGTGAATCGCCGGGTCGAGAGCTGGCGCGTTTGCAGCCTCAAGATGAGCAACGAGACTTCCCCCTGTCCGAGCGTGAGGTGATCCTATGGATCAGCGTCGCCATTATTTTTTGCTGCAGCTGTATGTCGGTACCCATTGTGCACCTGGTGCCGCTGCTAACCGACACCGGCCGCCCCCTGGAGCAGGCCACAACCGTGTTAATGGTATTGATGTTCAGTGGCGCGCTTGGGCGCATTCTTGGCGGTAAGCTTAGCGATATTATCGGTGCGCTGCCCAGCTACATGCTCATGTCAGCCGGGCAAACCCTGTCCGTGGTGTGGTTTCCCTTTTTGGAGTCCACCCTCGCGATTTATGTTGTCGCAGTGGTTTTTGGTTTTACCTACTCTGGCGTCATGTCCACGATTTTGGTCTGTACGCGCATGATGGTCTCGGCAGGCTATGCGGCCAGGGCCATGAGCATCACGTCGTTTTTTGGCTGGTTCGGTATGGGGGCTGGGGGGTTCATGGGGGGACTGCTCTACGACTTTACCGGCGATTATGAAGTGTCTTTCATCGCCGCCATGCTGGTCGGCTCAATCAATCTCGTGGTGCTGACCTTATTCGCGCTTCGTATTCGGCGACAGACGCCGGCTGCTGTGCAAAATCAGCCGCTGGGTCAGCCCTAGTGAATGTGCTGGGAGCCACAGCACCGGCGCAGTTTCTCCGCGAATACTGGCAGCGTAAACCGCTGTTGATTCGCAATGCGCTGCCGCAATACATCTCTCCTATCAGCCCTGAGGAGCTGGCGGGACTGGCTCTGGAGCAAGAGGTGGAATCTCGCCTGGTGACATCGTCCGGGGATCAGTGGTCGCTGCGCCATGGGCCTTTCGCAGAGGACGATTTTCGCAGCTTACCCGAACAGGACTGGACGCTGCTGGTGCAGGGGGTAGACCTCTGGGTACCCGAGGTAAAAGCCCTGCTTGGGCGGTTTGATTTCCTACCACCCTGGCGGCTGGATGACGTTATGGTCAGCTATGCCTGTCCTGGCGGCAGCGTTGGGCCACATTTCGACCAGTACGATGTGTTTCTTCTGCAGGTTGAAGGCCAGCGCCGCTGGCGGATTGGTGCGCTCTGCGATGCTCGCACGCTGCTCCGAGAGGACCTGCCGCTGCGCCAGATCAAAGACTTTGTCCCAGAGCAGGATTGGTTGCTGAAGCCCGGGGACATGCTGTATTTGCCGCCAGGTGTTTCCCATTGGGGCGTTGCGGAAACTGCCTGCCTGACGTTTTCCATTGGTTTTCGCTCACCCAGCATTGCCGATATGTTGGGTGATCTTTCCGTTGAACTCCTAAGTCAAGGTTACGACGTGCATTATCGCGACCCCGCACTCAGTCCGGAGATGGCGGCCCAAGACATTGATCCGGCTTTTATTGATCAAGCAAAGCAGCAGCTATGGCAGGCATTGAATGACGACGACCTCATTGCTGACTGGTTTGCTCGATTCATGACCGCAACCAAGTACCCCGAACTCGAAGAGCTGACCGAGGAGCAGCGTCACGCAAAAATTCGCGGTCGTCGCTATTTTAACGGCGATGCCGTAGACGACGGCTTTGAGCCCCGTTAAAAAAGAGTCTGAGCCGCAACCCAAGAGGTCTGACCGTGACTAATGCCAACCAAGAACAAATCGACTACTGGAACAATAAAGCAGGCCCTGGCGGTTGGTGGTGACGGTCCAGCGCTGATTCTCCTCGCTCCAAGTCATGCCTTCTACTTCGGTTTGAAAGCAGGCGTGCTCGTACAGGTTAAAGGCTTCGCTAATGACTGGGCTGTGGGCCAGGAATTCCGGGGCGTGGGTGTATTTTTCCTTGGGAACGAAATTAAGCTCCTCACAAAGGGGGAGGTAAACATAGGACTCAACGTCGCAGGCGGCGCCGGGATAACGTTTCTACCCAGTCCCGGTCGTTGCCGAAAAAGTCTCCCAGTGGTTATGCTGGCCCGGCGGCTGAGTTTGACGCATGGTTTTCAATCATCTTATTTGGAGCGTTTTATGCTAGCGATCATCGGCGGATCCGGCCTGTACCAGCTGGA
>CAZWQK010000341.1:0-2261 GCA_964635835.1 uncultured Pseudomonadales bacterium | reverse complement strand
GTCACTGCCCCCTCTGGTGAAATGGGTCTATGATTACCAGCCGCTTCCTGGCAGTCTGGAGGCCAAACTTTCCGAGTATTTAGTCCCTAGAAACTGGTTATAAATCAAGTATTAATGATTAATTCTTAATAATAATTTGATTTATTCAACCACGGTCAGCCGGTCCTCTACATCAACAACGCTGCCGGTTTCACGGGTTAGGCGGATGGCTTTCTCCCTGGCATAGTCAGACGGCACCCGGCCTTCCAAGCTGACAACGCCCCGCACCGTAGTGACGTTAATTCGCAATCCCTTGACCTCTGGGTCGTCCAGCAAGCGGATTTTGACCACAGCGGTAATTTGCGCATCATCAGTGACCTCACCCAGCGTGCGCTGGGCTCCGTCCACGTAGGATTGGCAGCCAAAACTCACGCTGATGCAAAGGGTTATCCAAGAAAACGTGCGTATCACTGGCGGTCCTTAGTGTAGTCTGGGGCGAGTGAATCTTGAGCTACCAGGGGAGGAAAATGCAACCGGATCTCGCAATAGTCGCCAGCGGGTTGGCGTTTCCAGAGGGTCCTATCGCCATGCCCGATGGCAGCATCGTTTTGGTGGAGATCAAATCCGGGCACTTAACGCGCATTCGTAATGGCAAGAAAGAACTCATCGCCGACTTGGGCGGCGGTCCGAATGGGGCCGCAATCGGCCCAGACGGAGCTTGCTATGTCTGCAACAACGGCGGATTTGAGTGGATTGAACGTCAAGGAAAGGTCTATCCGGGACCTCAGCCTTCGGACTATCGCGGTGGCAGCATACAGCGGGTGAATACGACCACCGGAGAGGTTACAACGCTGTATACCCATTGCGACGGCGAGCCCCTCAAAGGGCCTAACGATATCGTCTTCGATGCCCAGGGGGGATTTTGGTTTACCGACCACGGCAAAGTACGCTCGCGAGACCGGGATAGAACCGGTGTTTTCTACGCCTTACCCGACGGCAGCGCCATCAGCGAGGTAATCTTTCCTCTGGAGGGACCTAATGGTATTGGCCTATCCAAAGATGAAACCGAAGTGTTTATTGCGGAAACGCCCACTGGCCACCTGTGGGCTTATCCGATTCTTAGCCCCGGTAAAATTGACGCGACAAAACCGCGTCGGCTGCTGAACGGACGCCCCGGCTATTTTATGTTTGACTCATTAGCCGTGGACGCGAATGGCGATGTCTGCGTTGCCACACTGATTGATGGCGGTATCACAACGCTGTCTGCTGGCCATGCCGCCCCATCCTTCGTGCCCATGCCGGACCGTCTGACCACGAATATTTGTTTTGGTGGCCCCGACCTGGGAACGGCCTACATCACGCTTTCGTCCACGGGCCAGTTGGTCAGTATGGACTGGTCTGTTGGGGGGCTGCCTTTGAACTTTTTAAACAAACCCTAGCGCGATGTTGCAAATGCCTCGAAAAATACTTTGCTTGGTACTGTTGGCTCTACTGAGTGGGCCTGTGGCTGCAGAGCGTCTGCACCTGGTCAGACCCGCGGGTCCAGGCGGCGGCCTTGACACCACGGCCCGGGCCCTGGGCAATGCCCTGACTGAAAGCCAGCTAATGCAGGGCGTCAGCTTTGAAAACCGCACCGGCGGAGGCGGCGGCAAAGCCATGGCCTACTTTGTGAATTCTGGTGATTCCCTGGAAAACACCCTGTTGGTCAATTCCGCGCCGCTAATCATTCGCTCGCTGCAGAGGCTTTTCCCCACTCCTACCGCGACCTCACGCCCATTGGCGGGCTGATCGCAGATCCGGGGGTTGTCGCCGTGCGCGCCGACTCGCCGATGACCGCCTGGGATCAGGTGGCGACCGCCCTTGCTGACCCACAGAACCGTTTGTTCGTGGGCGGCGGGTCCGTTAAGGGCAGCCTCGATCACATTACGCTTTCCCTGCTGGCTCAGGCCGAGGGTATCGACCCCCGCCGAATTCGCTATCTGGCCTATGACGGCGGTGCAAAGGCGCTACTCGCTTTGATGAGCGGCGAGGTTGACGTGCTGGTTAGCGGTCTGGGTGAAACCATTGCGGACCATCAGGCCGGCACCATTCGAATTCTTGGGGTCACTGCCGATGCAAGCCTCGATCAGGCCGATTTTCCCTCATTCCTTGAGCAAAATGTGGACGTGGTTTTTTACAACTGGCGCGGAGTGTTTGCCCCCAAGGGCATTGGACCCGACGAAACCCCGCGGCTGGTGCAGCTGATAACCCAGTCCGTGGCCACTCCGACTTGGCAGCAGCAG
>CAZWQK010000340.1:0-2262 GCA_964635835.1 uncultured Pseudomonadales bacterium | reverse complement strand
CAGTCGCAGGACTTCAACAAAAACTGTTCAGGGCTGCCAGTCATTGATTAGTGGCTTGGCAGGCGTAAGCCATGACCACCGAAGGAGATTCAGGCGGCGTACACCAGGGCGCCAAGCTCGGTAGCGGGCAACGTTGTCAGATCTAGGCCGGATCCCGCTGAATCACCGGTGTCGGAGCGCTTGGCCAGAGCTTGATCCACTACAACCTGAGCAGCAGTAGCGCACTTACCGCAGCCGCTGCTGACCGCAAGTTCGTGCTGAACCTGATCTAGAGAATCAGCGCCGGCTAATACAGCGGCCTCGATGTCGTGGTCGGTAACGGCTTTACACAGGCATATATACACGAGGAATTCCGGAGTAAGGTGAACGGCCGATTCTAAATGCAAATCATTCTTGATTGCAATAACGTTTTGAGTCTTGCTCTCCGATGACATTGATTATCGTTATAAAACAATAACTTAGGAAATATTTTCTTGCTCGGCGGCGTGGTTTCAGGCAGCCTTCTCCCAAACCATCAAGGAGCCCAAGGCATGAAGAGTTTGGACAGCAAAGTAATCGACCACCTCAACAAAGTCCTGAAAAACGAACTAACCGCCATTAATCAGTACTTTCTCCACGCAAAAATGCTGGATGATTGGGGCCTAAAGAAGATGGGCAAAATGGAGATGGAGGAGTCCGTGGATGAAATGAAGCATGCGGATTCC
Source organism: uncultured Pseudomonadales bacterium (assembly GCA_964635835.1). GTDB lineage: Bacteria > Pseudomonadota > Gammaproteobacteria > Pseudomonadales > Azotimanducaceae > UBA4421. The sequence goes on along the minus strand of CAZWQK010000340.1, from coordinate 1,558 downwards.
ATCATCGAGCGGATTTTATTTTTAGAAGGCCTGCCGAACCTACAGGATCTTGGCAAGCTCATGATTGGCCAGAATGTAAAGGAGATGCTGGAGTGCGATTTGGCTCTAGAAATGATCGCCATCCCGGATTTGCGGACAGCAATCGTTGACTGTGAGGCCTGCGGAGACTTCGTTTCCCGTGATCTGTTTAACCACATTTTGATATCCGAAGAAGAGCATGTGGATTGGCTAGAAACCCAGCTTGGTCTGATAGAGAAGACGGGTCTGGAGAATTATTTACAGGCGCAAATGAGCGAATAGACGGCTCTGCCCACAGGGGCTAGGGCTGCGGCGCGTTTAATCGTGCCAACGCCTGCCGGGTGTTGACGTTGATCAGCGCCTCAGGTGAACCGGAAAATTCAACAGGGTGCGAAAACACGCTGCGGTGCCACTGCTGAACACTTTTACCGCCTTGTTCCAGATAGTCTTTAAGGCTGCTGGCCAGGGATACTGGAACCAGGCACAGCAGGGGCTGCAGGCCCTCACCATCATGGATGACTCGGGGCCGGGCAGAGGCGCGGAGAGAGGCGCGGAGAGAGGCGTTGAGAGAGGCGTTCAGAGAGGCGTCCACAGACTCGATTAACGGCGCATACCAGTTCTGGGGCAGCATCGGCATGTCGCCGGGACAAACCAAAAGCCAGGGGCGGGCGGCTGCCAGCATGGCGCTGTAGATGCCCAGCAATGGCCCTTCAACATCTTCTCCCAGACAACGATCGGCAATGACTTTTCCACGCTGATGGTATTCCTCGGCAAAGTTATTAGCGCTGATTAACCGTGGCAGATCGCGGGGCAGAGCGTCGATAACGTGGTCCACCATGGCTTGGGTCTTTCCGGCCAGACTCAGGCGGGCCAAGGGTTTTTCTGCACCATCAAAGCGACGCCCATGGCCGCCACAAAGAATCACCGCCGTAATGTGCTTTCGTACAGTCAATGCCACTACCTTTTTTTCCAGCGCCAAGACTATCATCTGGCCGGGTCCTTTGATTGAATCAAAGGCGCTGGTAGCGCCGATGTGTGCGTGGCAAGCGACCGATGGCATGCGAGGGGTGCAAGGTGGAAGCAGAGCCGTTTGACGTATTGATTGTTGGCGCGGGCAGCGCGGGCTGTGCCATTGCCGCCCGAGTCAGTGAGAATCCAAACTTAACTGTATGTCTCCTTGAGTCCGGTCCAGATTATCCGCTGCTAGAGAGCACGCCCCAAGATCTCGTTAACTCTCACAATAATTCCTATGTTGAACACGACTGGGGCTTTCAATACGAGCCAACAGCAGGCCGGCAAGATCGTTTTCCCCGAGGCCGGGTCGTTGGCGGCTCCTCGGCGGTGAACACCACCATTGCGCTACGGGGTATGCCCGAGGATTATGATGAATGGGCCCAGCTAGGCAACCACGGCTGGGATTGGGGCTCGGTCTTGCCTGCCTTCAAGCGGCTGGAGCGAGATCTTGATTTTGGCGATAAGGATTACCACGGCGATAGCGGCCCGATAACGATTCGTCGCTATCCCTGGGAGGAGCTGGAGC
>CAZWQK010000339.1:0-2272 GCA_964635835.1 uncultured Pseudomonadales bacterium | reverse complement strand
GTTGTTCACGAGGATATCCAGTTGTCCCCATTCTGCGTCAATATCCTGCATTAGAGACTCAATGGCCGTCGGGTCGCGTTGGTCCAATTGTCGGCAATGTGCTCTTCCGCCAGCTTGCTGGATATCGTCGACAACAGCCTCGGCGCTGTCTTGCGCACCAACGTAGGTAATGATGACTTCCGCGCCCGCGTCAGCCAGTCGCCGTGCAATGGCGCCACCAATGTCGCCGGAACCACCAGTGATCAGAGCTACTTTGCTGTCTAACGTAGGGGACGCCATGGCTTTTCCTCGTAATTGCAGGCCCGCATTCAACCATGAAAGGGCGCAGGGCTGCCATGGCCTGCTGGCTCATGTATCCGCTATGATCTTGTAGGTCAAAATTTGTATAGCTGAGGATTGCCCATGAGTCGTCCAGCGCCTCTAGCAGGCATCACTGTTATCGATTTAACTCAGGTTTTTGCCGGCCCGTATTGTACTTATCAACTGGCTTTGCTCGGTGCTAAGGTGATAAAAATTGAGCCGCCCGGTGGCGAAATGACGCGCTATGGCGGTGCGCTCAAAGACCTGGCAGATGAGGGTTTGGGGCTCGCCTTTTGCACACAAAATGCGGACAAAGACTGCGTCGAGATTGATCTCAAACAACCCGAGGGAATTACCAAGGTGCTCGAGCTGGCCGCTGATGCCGATATATTTGTGCAGAATTATCGGCCTGGCGTAGCCGCGCGTTTGGGGCTGGGTGAGGGCGCCGTGCGCGGCGCAAACGCCAATATTATTTACTGCTCGATCTCGGCCTATGGTGGTGAGGGACCGGTGGGTCACAGACCTGCCTACGATCATGTAGTGCAGGCGATGAGCGGGATAATGCAAACCACCGGCACTGAAGATATGGGGCCAGTGAAAGTCGGTGCCCCCTATGTCGACTATGCGACTGGTCTGAATGCGGCGTTTGCAGTCATGGCTGCACTGCGTGAGCGTGACCGTACTTCCGCACCTCAGACCGTGAATGTTGCGATGCTTGATACAGCCTTAAATTTGATGGCGAATAACCTAGTTGCGACGGCAACCACCGGCAATGAGACACCCAAGTTAGGTAATGAGGCGGCGAGTCGCGCCCCGTCCTCTGGCTGCTTCGAAGCAGGTGATGGTGTGTTGATTATGCTGGCGGCGAATAACGAGCGGCAGTTTGCAGATCTTTGTGCAGTGCTGGGTTATCCAGAATGGGCCGAAGATGAGCGTTGGCGGCAACCCCAACAGCGGGCAGAAAATCAACAAGCACTCCGAGCCGTAATTGAAAATGCTTTCCGGCAACGCAGAGCAGCAGACTGGGAGACCCTGCTTGATCAAGCTGGGGTGCCTGCTAGTCGGGTGCGCTCGGTTGGCGAGGTGCTTGCAGAGGGGCAGCCCGAGGCTAGAGGCTTGCTGCAGGAACTGCCAGTTGGATCTCGTGGCACTTCGGTCAGTCTTCCTGCGATCGGCTTTCGCTTGAATGGCGACAGCTTGCAGCCACAGCATGCCCCACGTAATAGCGGTCAGGATAACGATAAGTATCTGACCTGAAGAGGTGGATTTTTGTGAGACGGCTGATTGGAGTCAGCCAGTGGGCTGTCTTCACTTACTGGGTTGTTGGCTTAGACGCTTATCGAGGCTCAATGGTTGGTCGCCTTGAACGGATCCCAACAGCAAAAGGCCCGCCATGATGGCCAAGTTTTTCACGAAGTTTTGGGTTTCATGGCCCTGGCTTAAGCCCTCGTATACATTCCAAAAGTCGTGCATGACTATATTTATCACCAACGTCATGGCGGCGAACATCAGTGCCGTAAGGCGTACCTTATAGCCCACGATTAAAAACAACCCACCGCCGATTTGCAGCACTAGAGTGACCACTAGGAAAAATGGCACCCACACCATGCCGTGCAGTTCCATATACGCAGCGTTTGCCTCAAACCCTGTAACCTTACTGATCCCCGGGATCAAAAAATACAGCCCTAAAAGGCAACGACCTGCGGTACTCAAGGTTTGGTTAAGCGTGTTCATGGACGTTTGCATAGCCTTTACGATCTATAGCCAGCCTGCTCGATCAAAGATCTTCACAGCTTCAGTTTGACGTTGCCCCAGCACAGATGCCGAGACGTTGTCCTCGGCGAAAGCTCCAAGCTCAGCAACGGGTCCTGTTACTTCGCCAACGATCGGGTACTCGTTATTGCCTTCAGCAAAAAGACGTTGTGCGAAATCGCTGGTTAGGTATTCCAGAAAGCGTACGGCGTTCGCCTTG
>CAZWQK010000338.1:0-2300 GCA_964635835.1 uncultured Pseudomonadales bacterium | reverse complement strand
TTAGCGGAACAATACGCCGACACAATCATGCCGGGCTTCACGCACTTGCAGGCGGCCCAGCCAATCACATTCGGCCACCATATGATGGCGTGGTTCGAGATGTTGCGCCGAGATCGAGACCGCCTGTTGGACTGCCGTAAACGCCTGAATCAACTACCGTTGGGGGCTGCGGCGCTAGCCGGCACACCATACTTACCCGATCGCGAGTTAGTAGCAAACCTTTTGGGTTTCGATGGCGTTTGTGAAAACTCACTAGACGCTGTCAGCGACAGGGACTTTGCCATCGAATTTTGTTCGACCGCGGCACTGACGCTCACCCATATGTCCCGCTGGTGCGAGGAAATGGTGCTCTGGTCCTCCCAGCAGTTTAACTTCATCAGTCTGCCGGATCGTTTTTGTACCGGGTCGAGCATCATGCCGCAGAAAAAAAACCCGGACGTACCAGAGCTGATTCGCGGTAAAACCGGCCGCGTAAACGGTCATCTCATCAGCTTGCTAACGCTGATGAAAAGCCAGCCGCTGGCGTACAACAAAGATAATCAGGAGGACAAAGAGCCTCTGTTTGATGCCATTGATACCCTGAGCGACTGCCTCACCGCGTTGATTGGGCTCGTACCCAATATTCAGGCAAATGAGGACGTGATGCTGGCAGCTACCAGCCAGGGCTTTACCACTGCCACAGATTTGGCTGACTACCTCGTGCGAAAAGGCATGCCGTTTCGCGATGCCCACGACGCAGTCGGCAGAGCCGTTCAGCTCGCTGCCAGCCAGAACCGGCTTCTTGAGGATCTAAGTATCGAAGAACTCAACGGACCAAACGGCGATTTTGTTGGAGAGGATGTCTATCAGGTTCTCACCTTGCACGGATCGGTATCGACCCGTAACCATTTGGGTGGCACCGCCGGCAATCAAGTGCGCGCCGCAATTAAGCGCGCCCGAGCAATCATTTAGCTGTCAAACCAGCGCATTCAATTGGCAGACCCAACAAGGAAGCACCCGTGACCGTTGAACCCGAGCTGTTAAACGCTGCCGCCGTTAGCTATGCAAACGATAGGCTACAAATGGAAGCGGTGGCCCTCGAGGATATCGCCAACAGTGTTGGTACTCCCGCCTACGTCTATAGCGAGGCCTCCCTGAGCACTCAGTACCAGCGGCTGGATGATGCTTTGGCGGCGCTGCCTCATCGGCTGCATTATGCAGTGAAAGCTAATTCCACTCTGGCTATTTTGAAACTGTTTGCTGATCTAGGCGCCGGCTTTGACATCGTATCTGGAGGCGAACTCAGTCGCGTATTGGCCGTGGGCGGAGACCCCGCTACCGTGGTTTTTTCGGGCGTGGGCAAGTCCGTCGCCGAGATCGACTTCGCGCTCAAAACCGGCATTGAATGCTTCAACGTGGAAAGCGCCAGCGAGCTGCAAAGAGTCAGTGAACGCGCCCAACTCCTGGGCAAAGTTGCGCCGATTGCGCTTCGCATTAACCCTAACGTGGACCCAAAGACGCACCCCTACATTTCCACGGGTTTGAAGGAAAACAAGTTTGGGATCCTGCAAAGCGCAGCGCTGCCACTGTATTTACAGGCCGCCGCAGACCCGAACCTGGAGATACGGGGCGTTGCCTGTCATATCGGCTCCCAGATTCACGATCCTCAACCGCTGTTTGATGCGCTTGAGCAATTGCTCACCCTGGTTGACGAATTAGCGGAGCACGGGATTTCTCTGACGGATATTGATTTGGGCGGCGGTTTTGGCGTGACTTATGAAAATGAGTCTGCCTTTGATCTTCAAGGGTGGGGGCAGCGGATTGGCCAAACTCTTGAGCAGCGCAACCTGCACGTGTCCATTGAGCCCGGTCGTTTTCTGACTGCCAACGGCGGCGTCTTGCTCACGCGGGTTGAGTATCTCAAACCAGCGCCAGCAGACGAGGGCTCTGGAGGGGGGAAAAATTTCGCCGTCGTGGACGCTGCCATGAACGACTTACTGCGGCCGTCGCTCTACCAATCATGGCACGGCGTTCTCCCGTTAATCGCTAAAACCGCCGGCGAACCCCGGTCATGGGACATTGTTGGCCCCATCTGTGAGTCAGGGGATTGGCTCGCCAAGGACCGAGAACTCTGCCTGGAAGAAGGTGACCTGCTCGCGATTCTGAGCACCGGTGCGTATGGATCTACCCTGTCTTCTAATTACAACACCCGCAATCGCGCTGCCGAAGTACTGGTAAAGGACGATTCGTATCGGCTTGTCAGGCGCCGCGAGAGCCTCCAAGATCAGTTGTCGACTGAAATTCTTTAGGCACCGGCCATG
>CAZWQK010000337.1:0-2331 GCA_964635835.1 uncultured Pseudomonadales bacterium | reverse complement strand
TGCTGGTATCGCCGTCCTGCCACCGGGTTTGCATGGATAAGGAGTCCTTGCCCACGGGTATGGCAATGCCCAGGGCTGGGCAGAATTCCTGTCCTACCGCGCTTACTGCGTCAAACAGTGCCTGCTCTTCGGCGTTGTCACCCGCCGCTGCCATCCAGTTCGCAGACAGCACCACGCGGCTCAAGGATTCAATATCAGCACTGACAATATTGGTCAGTGATTCTGCCACCGCCATACGCGCGGATGCCTTGGGGTCAATCAGGGCCAGCGGGCTGCGTTCACCCATGGCAAAGGCCTCTCCCGCATAGGTGCGATAGCCAGATAAGGTGACCGCCGCATCGGCCACGGGCACCTGCCAAGGACCGATCATGGGCTGGGTTGCCACCATGCCGGTAATACTGCGATCACCAATGGTGATCAAAAACTGCTTGCTCGCCACCGCTGGGAACTGCAGCACCCGAGCAATGGCTTCATCCAGAGACACATGGTCTAGCTCAAGACCAGGCAGCTGGATCTCTTCACGGTCAAATGTTCGGGTCATCTTCGGCGGCTTGCCCAGCAGCACGTCCAGGGGCAAGTCCACCGGGGCATTATCGAAGTGGGTATCCTCCACCAGCAGGTGATCGCCGGCGACAGAGCGCCCGACCACGGCGTAGGGACAGCGCTCCCGCCGACACAGGGCCTCAAACGCTGCTAGTTGCGTCGCCTGGATTCCCAGCACGTAACGTTCCTGGGCTTCGTTGCACCATATTTCCAGCGGGCTCATGCCGCTGTCAGCGCTGAGCACGTTGCGCAGCTGGATGGCACCGCCCGTATTGGCATCGTGGATTAGCTCAGGCAGAGCGTTGGACAGCCCACCAGCGCCAACGTCATGGATTAACAGAATCGGGTTGTCATCGCCCAGGGCACAGCAGCGGTCAATGACCTCTTGGCAGCGCCGCTCCATTTCTGGATTGCCGCGCTGCACCGAGGCGAAATCCAGATCTGACGAACTGCTGCCTGACGCCATGCTGGACGCTGCACCGCCGCCCAGCCCGATCAACATGGCCGGTCCGCCCAGCACTACCAGGGCGGTGCCTGCTGGAAATCCTTTGGCGTGAACGTGTTCAGCCCGCACGCTACCCACACCGCCGGCGATCATCACCGGCTTGTGATAGCCCCGCACGGCCGCGCCCTGCCCTTGGTATTCAAAGGTGCGGAAGTAACCGTTAATGGCCGGGCGGCCAAACTCGTTATTAAAGCTTGCAGCGCCAATAGGGCCCTCCAGCATGATGTCCAGAGCGGAAACCATGTGATCGGGCTTGCCCGTCGGCAGCTCCCAAGGCTGCGGCAACTCGGGCAAATTCAGATGCGAGGTGGTAAAGCCCGTCAGCCCTGCCTTGGGCTTGGAGCCACGGCCGACGGCACCTTCGTCGCGGATCTCCCCGCCAGCACCGGTAGCAGCCCCGGCGAAGGGCGCGATGGCCGTGGGGTGATTGTGGGTCTCTACTTTCATCAAAATATGGGCGGGTTCAGCGACAAAGCCATAGCGCTGAGTTTGACCATCCACCCACAGTCGCTCAACGCCGGGCCCCTCAATCACCGCAGCATTATCGCTGTAAGCGCTGAGAATGCCCTGGCCGTTAATCTGCCGATGGGTGTTGCGGATCATGCCAAAGAGGGACACGGTCTGGGGTGTTTGATCTACGATCCAGTCGGCGTTGAAAATTTTGTGACGGCAGTGCTCGGAATTGGCCTGGGCGAACATCATCAGCTCGACGTCCGTGGGGTCGCGCTCCAGCCGCCGATAAGCGTCCAGCAAATATTCAAACTCATCTTCCGACAGAGCCAATCCTAGCCGCGTATTGGCCTCGGCCAGGGCAGGTAAGCCACCTGCTAACAGGTTGACCTGCTGTACAGGCTTCGGTGCGGCTTGATCGAACCAGGATTGAAATGCTTCCTCGCTCCAGCATTGTTCGGTCATGCGGTCGTGGAGCAAGTCTGCGTCCACGGCCTCGGCACGAGTGCCTGGCGTCACAAACCAGCGCACCCCACGCTCTACGCGCAGCACCAGGTCAAGACCGCAGCGTCCGAAAATGTCACTGGCCTTGCTGGACCAAGGGGAAATCGTGCCGGATCGAGGCAGCACCGTCAGCAGGTGGGCGCCCTGTTTCGCTGGCACATCCTGGGTCGGGCCGTAACTCAGCAGTTGGTCAATGACCATGCGCTGTTGGGCTGACGGCGAGTGGGTTAGCTCCAGCAGGTGCACAAATTCCGCGTATACCACCTGAGGAACGTGGGCTTGAACCTTGGCCAGCGCAAAGGTGGATAACGCTGCGGGACCATCAAGCA
>CAZWQK010000336.1:0-2345 GCA_964635835.1 uncultured Pseudomonadales bacterium | reverse complement strand
CAGATTGGGCCGAAATTGCTCGGCCACCGCCTTTGCGTTGGCGATGGCGTCGAGAACGTTGTAATTGGCGCGTTTAACAATTTGCAGGCTAATGGTGGCGCGGCCATCGATTCGGGCGTAGCTGGTGCGGTCTTTGAAGGTTCGTCGGACCTGGGCCACGTCACCAATGGTGATCACCGTGTCTCCCGACGTCTTAAGCGGAATGTTGAGGACGTCCCGAGGGTCCTCAATGAGGCTGGGTACTTTGACGGAAAAGCGGCCTTCGCCATTGTCCAGGCTGCCGGCGGGAATCAGCCGATTGTTGCGAGCGATGCTGTTGATAATCTGCTCGGCAGAGAGCTGATAGGTCTCGAGAATTTTGGGATCGATGATGGCTTCCATCAGCTCTTCCCGCTGCCCGGTCATGTCTGCCGACAAGATGCCATCTTGGGCTTCGATGGCATCCCGCAGGTCCAAAGCAATGTTGTAAAGCATTCGCTCGGGCACATCGCCGATGAGGTTAATTTGCAGAATAGGGAAATCTGAAGTGGATTGTTCTTGAACAATGGGTTCTTCCGCATCCGTAGGGAATTCCACTTTGGCGCGATTTACCGCCTCTCGGGTATCCAGCAGTGCTTGGTCCAGGTCAAAGTCCGCGTCGAATTCCACCATCACGGTGGCCGCGTTTTCCGACGCAAAGCTGTTGATCTCGTCAACGCCCTCTACCTGTCGAAGCTCGATTTCCAGCGGCATAACCAGCAGCCGCTCGGCGTCCTCCGGTGATATGCCCTCGTGCACGGTAGTAATGACGAAGAAGGGTACGTCGATCTCAGGATCGCCCTCTACAGGAATGGCGACTCGGGCAATGGCGCCGGCCAGCAGAATCATGAACAGCAGCAGGAGCGTCGTTCGGGTGCGTGAAATGATGGCGGCAAGAGCATTCATACGATTAACAGTCCTATTGGCTGGGTTTTGCCATGGGGCATCGGACCCTTTTCTGGCGCTAACGATTCACCTTGGTCCCGGACTTTGCCGGTGTTCTAGCTGCCCGCTTGCCGGGCCATCGCCGCCGAGGTTGCCAGAGTTTCTGCGACGAACACGGGGGCTACTCGCTCCCCGCTGACGACCAGTTCCTGCCCAACGGTGATGATGTTAGCCGTATTGGGCAGGCCTTCGACCCAAACGCCCTCCGCATCCTCGGCGACCACCGAAACCGTATGAAACTCGACCATGCCATTGTCGTCTACGGTTTTGATGCCGTATCCACCCTGGTCGTCGAGGCTGAATAGGGCAGGGGATATCTTGTGGGCCAGCGCTTGAGCCACGGGAATTCGGATCTCGGTGGTCAATCCCGAACGGATTTTGCCGTCAGTATTGTCCAGCTCAATTTCAATGGCGTAGGTTCGGGTAGCCGGATCATCCTGTTGTCCAACGAAGGTCACGGGACCGCTAACGGTTTCTCGGTCACCGATAACGCCGGCCGCTGTCATCCCCGGTTTAACTTCCTGAACCAGCCGCTCGCTGACTCGGCCAACTAACAGCATTGGATTTTGATCCACCAAGGTCACGCAGGGCGCGCCAGGTGTGGCGAAGTCCCCGACCTCCAGGTGAACGTCCTCAATAAAGCCGGCGAAGGGTGCGGTAACGCTGGTCTTCGCCAGAGTCAGTTCCCGCCGCTTGAGTTCAGCTTTCTTGCTGGCCAATCGCGCTCGAGCCGCAGCGATGGCGCTCTCGGAATTGTAGCCCTTGGCTTCTAGGCGGCGGGCACCCTCAAAGTCGATGCGGGCCTGAGCCAACTGTTGTTGGGATTCCACCAGGGCGGCCTGGCGATCTTCAATAGCCAGGGCGCAAAGCAGGTCACCGGCCGCTACAGTTTGGCCTCGTTCTACACCGCGGTTGACCACACGCCCCTGAATTTCGGTGCGCACTTGGACCGTGCGCTTGTTCTCGGTCTTGCCGCGGATTGAGGCAATGCGCTCCTTGGTTTGGGCTTGAGAGCGCACAACTCGCACTTGAGTTGGCGTTTGATCGCTCATCAGCGTGCGCTGTTGCTCGTTTCGCTGGGCGATGGACTCATCGAAGACTACGGCCTCCTGATTGAGCTGGCCAGACCCCAGCCATGCCAGAAGCCCGATGGCGATAGCAATGGCCCAAAGGTAGGTGACTCTCATGCGGTGTCGTCCTGTAACAGCGGTGCCTGAGCAAGCTCAACCACGGGTAAAAAAATAAAAAGTGACGCAGTGTACGCGCCCTTGGTACAAGGTGATACTAAAAGTAACGCATTTGTGTCTTGATGTGTCGATTTGATCGCAAACGACGGCCTTTTTCTCTTCATCGGCGACAAAGCGTGTCCCAGAGGCTCCGCC
>CAZWQK010000335.1:0-2358 GCA_964635835.1 uncultured Pseudomonadales bacterium | reverse complement strand
CTCGACCCCGACGAAGCACTGCAGGGCTCAGACGAACTGCGGCTTATTCTGTGCGACGGTGACCGTTGCGAGCAGCGGTCTTTCCGGGTGACCGAATCCTCTGACGCGTGGGAAGTGACGCTGTCCGAACCCATTTTCTTGCCTGAGGGCGACAACCCCCAAGCTGACCTTGACCCGCCACCAGGGGTGCGAACTGGTTGGTTGGATAAAGTGATGTCTCAACACGCATTCGTGGTGCTACTTTTTTACCGAGGATTTTGGTGACCACCGTGTCGCTCCGAGTTGCGGAGCTATGTGGATTCCGGGGTGGTTGAGCAAGTGCGCGCTGCGGGGGGCGAGGTGTTCGCGATTACCAGTGAGCCCCAGTATCTTGCTGACCAAGCTTATGAACATTGGGGCATCAACTTCTTGACCGTTGGAGATCCGCATCAAGAAATCCCCAGGACCTGCAGCGAACGCAATTGGCTCACTCTTTATGCCAGCAAGGGCGGTCTGGACTTCCTGCAAAAAGGTGCCGATTGGACGATCGAGCATCCTAACGGGTTTTTCCAACCCGGTGTCCTCGCGCTGACAGGCTCGGGCCGTGTGCTCTACCGCTGGCGCTCTTTGCCCTCTGCTGAAAATCTCAACGGTACGGTAGCCAGGCCAACTCCTGACCACGCCTGGCGCAGGATAGAGCGCTCCTTAGCTGCTGGTCATGGTGCGGCTGACGCGGCGCATGATGACTGCCCAGAAATCGATAGCGGACCACCACCCCGGTTGGTGTTCATTGCCGCCCTCGTCGCTAATGGTTGGTTTCTGGGTGTGAAGTCTTTTATGTATTCCCCGGATGCTGAACCCGTTCAGCAGCGTTTTGCTACGGCTTTTAAGCGCTGGACCCTCTTCATCCTGGCTTGGGTTGCTGCCTTTGTTTTCCTGCCCCTGGCACCAGTAGTGCTTGGGTTTGCCTGTTGGCTCGCTTGGATCCTGCGCGACGTCCAAAGCGCCATGGCGAGCCTGAATGTTCAACAGGAAATCAAGGCAAGAGAAAAAGGCTGACGGCCTTATGTTCTACGAAGCACCACAAACACATTGAGATCGGCGAAGTCTCGGGTTAGGCAAGTAAAGATAGCGTTTGATCAAAAAGGATGCTCCGAGAGGGATATTCAGAGGGGGAGAGGGAGACAATCGCCTCTCGGAGCCGGCATAGAATGCTGGTGCACGCTTCAACATAACGTCGAGAAAGCCTTGCCTTTCTCTCACGTAAAAATCATGTCTAAACGCTTGGATGGTCGCCTTACTGGGGCTTTAGGTGGGTCTTTAGCTCAGCCTGTAGGATGCCGAAGAGACGTTAACTATATGGGTGCAACATGTCGAAAGTGCTGATCACCGGGGCCAGTGGCTTCATCGCTGGGCACTGCATTATCGAAATGCTCAATCACGGCTACGAGGTGCGCGGAACCCTGCGAAACGCCGCCCGAGGTGAGGCGCTAAGGGAAACTCTGGCTAGCTACACAAACCGCATCGATGCGCTGGAGTTCGTGTCTGCGGATTTGATGGATGAGCACAGCTGGGTGGAAGCGGCCCGCAGCTGCGACAGTATTTTGCATGTGGCGTCGCCCGTGCCCGTGGTGCAGCCCAGCGACGAAAATGAAGTGATCGTTCCAGCAAGGACGGGCACCCTGAACGTGCTCAAGGCTGCAACAGCGAACAACATAAGGCGAGTTGTCATCACCTCGTCGGTAGCGGCAGTGACGTCCGGCAGTCGGGATAGCCGAGTTTTTACCGATCAAGACTGGACCGATCTATCGCGCACAGACTTATCGCCCTACGTGAAAAGCAAGACTATGGCAGAGCGAGCCGCCTCGGACTACGCCAACGACAACGATCTAGAACTGGTAGCAGTTAATCCGGCCCTAGTTCTGGGCCCGGCTTTGGAGGCCGACTACGGCAGCTCCCTGGAGGCCTTGTATCTGCTGATGACCGGCGCCTATCCGATATTGCCAAAACTCGGGTTTGAGGTTGTCGATGTTCGAGACGTAGCCCAGCTGCAGCGCCTAGCGCTGGAAACTCCAGGGGCAGCCGGGCAGCGTTACTTGTGCGCTAACAGTTTTCGCTGGTTGGTTGACATCGCTAAAACGATCAAGGCCCAGCATCCTCAACTGAACGTCCCCACCTCGCAGATGCCCAATGTCCTGGCAAAAATTGCAGGGATGTTTTTGAAGGAGATCAAACAGTTCCTGCCTGACCTGGGTCGTATCAAGAAAATTGACAACAAACCTGCTCTTGGGATCGGGTGGCAGCCTCGCGACGCGGATACCGCGATTCGAGATGGCGCCCAGAGTCTGGTGGATTTGAACATCGTTTGAGGACCAGCCA
>CAZWQK010000334.1:0-2363 GCA_964635835.1 uncultured Pseudomonadales bacterium | reverse complement strand
GTCATCAAGAATAGGGGCTTGTCGCTGGTTCAGATTGCGATAGACCACTGCAAAGGCTAAGACGTTCTGGACGTAGTTCCGGGTTTCTTCAAAGGGGATGGTCTCTATCCAAACATCCATGGGCAACCCCGCGCGGCCCTTCATCCAGCGGTCGGCTCGGCTCTCGCCAGCGTTATAGGCAGCGATGGCAAGAGGGCGGTGCCCACGGTACCGCTCCATTAACCAGGCAAAATGGTAGGAACCGATTTCGATGTTACGTTCAGGCGTTCGCAGATCGCGCTTGATGGCTTGGCCAACGTCGTTGCCAAGATGCTTCTTTAATCCGCCACGCCGAATAGCGATTTTGCCGGTGGCTGGCATAACCTGCATTAAACCCAATGCGCCGGCGCTGGATTGGGCCTTGGGCTGAAATGCCGACTCTTGGCGCGCAATGGCTCTGAGCAGATTCCCATCCACGCCGTGTCTTAACGCCGCAGCGTCGAATACAGAGCCGTAGGCGTCGGGAAATCGTATTTGCAAGTCGTCTCGAATACCGGCGTTGTTGGCTGTTTGGATCGCAAGAAACAATCGTCCGATTCCCTGGGCCAGGTGGGCCATATCGTGCTGCACCGCTTGATCGTGATTGGCCAGCGCCTGATACCACTCGCGTCGCCCATTTAAGTCATCGCCGACGGCGAATAACTCCACGGCCCTGGCGACTCCGGGAATCCGCATCAGCGCTTTTTCCTCGGCAGCGCCGAATGGATGGTCCTGCATTCTTTGCAGTTGAGTCGGCGTGTTCAGTCGCGCGGCGGCCAAGAAACCGTAGTAGCTGCGTTTTTCAGCAAGCCCGCGCAACAGGCCCTGGCCCTCGTTTTCTTGCTCCAGCGCGAGCAGGGCGCGGCCCAGCCAATACTGGTCACGGCTGCTGCCATGCTGATCGGTTTGCATGCGGTTAGCCCAATACACGACCTCGCCCCAGTTTTCTTGGGTGACGGCTGCGTTCAGCAGGCCCTCCACAGCGAAGGCAGATTGCACGCGGTCACGCTGGTTGTCTGGCGGAAAGATGTTGTTCGTTGCCAACCCCACTGCAATTTGATCGTCCAAGCGCTGGCGCTGGGCGGGAGTAAAACCATGGCTTTCGCGGAAACGCTGCCACGCCCTGGCGGCTTGCTCAGGTGCGCGAGTGCTCAGTCGGGTCAGGCCATAAATAATCGCATCGCGGTTTGGCGCTGTATCCGCAGCAAAGGCGCCGCGCCATGCGATACGCTGGGGTTGCCGTTGTAGTTCGTAGTAGCCTTTGGCGGCCCTGAGATTGTCGCCATCAAGGTAGCGCTGTAAGTATCTGGCCAGCACGTACTGGCGTTCCTCCATGGCACCATTAAAGCGCTGCCAAATAAGCGCCTGAGTGAATCTGGGTGTTTTTCGCAAGACCGCGAATAAGGGGTCGCAGGCCTTGGGCTGGGATTTCGGCTGGGCCCAAAGCACCGAGGCTTCATCCAAGGCCTGGTCTTTTTCACCGATACCATAGCGGGCCCGCGCGAAATAACAGGCGAGCTCCGGGTTTTGCGTATCGTAGCGTCGGCTGTGCAGCGTCTCCCACTGGCGGCGTTTGCCCTGAAGAATCAGCCAACGTTGGTAGAGCAAGGGTGTCGCTGGCAGTTCCCGGTACTGCAGCCGGAATGCGTCGATAGAAGTGGCGCCTATTTGGCCAAGACGGGCACTCAGCCGGTGATACTCAAGGTAAGGAGCCAAAGGATAGTTTTGCAGCTTTGCCGCGATGGCTTTGCTGCGAGACCACTGGCCGGCGCGCAGGTACTCAATGGCCTGAAGATAGTTATCGCGTTGGGTCGAGATGGCGTGGGAGAACTGCAGTGGTATGAGGGTTAATGCGACGAGGACAGTACCTGAAAAAAATGCTCGCGGCATTTGTGAATCCTTAACGTCGATCCGATCAGCATAATCCGCCGGGCTAGCTCTCGCCAACCCGAACCGCCAGAACGTCACAGGGTGCGCTGTCCATCACGCCGTTGGCCGTGGAACCAAGCAAACGGGCCAAGCCGCTGCGGGTGTGACTGCCGACAACGATCAAATCTGCACCGCATTCTTCTGCGGCGCGATGAATTTCGCTCTGGGGCCGACCAAAGATCAGATGTTGACGATCTTCAGGTATACCAAGCTGGCCGCCGAATGCCGTTAAATGGGCTTTCGCCTGATCCTGAATTTGTTCTTGAACTGGCGATAGGTCCATTGGCACATCACCACCGTATGCTGCACTGAGCGGTTCGATGACATGCACAATGTGGACCGCGCAAGGGGTGTTGCCGATTATTTGCTTCATCCGATCTGCAAGCAGGGTCGACTCCTCGGTCAGATCCGCTGCG
>CAZWQK010000333.1:0-2368 GCA_964635835.1 uncultured Pseudomonadales bacterium | reverse complement strand
AGGGTGTGGGCATCGTCTACCTCGCTGAGCTTGTGCTCCTCGTAGGTATCGGCCGGGCCGCCGTGATAGGTGCCATGACCAAAGGTTTCGTGGCCGTAGCCAACACCTTTCATGTACCAGTGATACTTAGGCTCCATAGTAATCGTGACCTCCCCGGCCCCTTGCCGACGCTGCCACTGAATCTCAATGCGCTTGGCGTGGCGGGTGCCCGGGATGAAGTCGATGTGGGATCCCACTTGAGCCATCACCTCGGCCTCGCCCTCACCGTTGAGTGGCACGAAAGCACCTGCGGTATTCCAAGGATCACCGTACTCGTCATCGTTGAGGTGATAGAGAGAAACGCCATCCGGCCAATTGATGGGAGCCCACAGCCAGTAAAACTGTTGGAACGGCTGGGCAGACGGATTGGCCTGGGGCTCGCGCTCACCAATGGGACGCACGCCCCAGGAACGGTCACGAGTCCCCAACCAACGCATGGGAGTCACCTCAGTATGCTCGCCCTGATGCTTAATCCAGCCCTCCCAAACACCGTTTTGGGTCAGGCGCGTGTAATCCATAAACAGCTGAGAACCAAGCCGCCGAGTGAATCTGGGTTCTTCCTGTGCCGGCGCGCGTCCGCGAAACAATAGGTCCGCCTCGATGCCATGCTCCTGAGCGTTGATGCGAATCCGCAGGCACTGCAGAGGCTCAATAACCTCCACCGCAATGCTGCCCACCTGGGTATCCATCCGCTCCATACCCAGCGCTCTCGAGCACAGAACATTGTGCTGGACACCGTTACGAATGAGGGAAAAACCGGCGTCAATCACGTCCAGATGCGGGTATATGCCCATGCCTAAGGCAAAGAAAGTATCCCCCTCGATGTCATAGCCGTTGAAAAAATAGCGGTCGTAAAAGTTGCGGCTTTGCCCGGCGTAAGCAATGGGTTCCGGGCTTTGATGAATTGGATAATCGTCTGCCTTAGACAACATGATTGACTCCCCCGCTGTTTCACGTGTCCTCCCAGTGTAGCCTCATCCTGGTGTTTCTGGCAGATCGTCCAGGGGGACTTTATGCAGTGCCGGTTTGCCAAACCGCACCGGAACCACGCCAGCGGGAGGCACCACAATGACAGCGGCATCGATACCATGCTGGACGCCACCACCTTTGACCTGGAGCGTGACCCCGGACTGCTAAAAACCGTGGCCGCGGCCTCAGGGGTGAACTTGATCAACGTCACGGATTGGTGGCTGGACGCGCCCCGCTTCATGCAGGGCGTGGGCGCTAATCAAATGACCGATGAGTTCATCAAAGACCTAACGGAAGAATTTCGCGGCACTGATATCAAAGCAGGCATGTTGAAGTACGCGGCGGATTTTGAAGGCATCACCCCACCGCTTGAGACCATGGCCCGAGCCGTGGCACGGGCACATCTGCAAACCGGTGTGCCCATCATGGTGCACTCCTATCCCAGGGGCCAAGTCGCTCGCCGACTTTTCGAGGCCTGATCTACCCGCGGATACCGTGCGCAATACTCAGTACTGCTCCACGGTATTTTCGAAAATAAAGCCGCCTTGAGGCATGGCCAAACGGTGGCGCTCGCCGGCAATATCCGGATTCCATTCGTCGTATCCGGCATCACCTTTCCACATGGCTACCCGCTCACCGCTGGCGGCAGGCACCACCCGTGTGTTGTAGGTAATGCCCGCATTTTCCGTAAAGTAATCTACCACTGCGTCTGCCGACGCCTTCAGCGACAAATGATAAAGAGTCACCCAGGTTGGCGGCACCAGGTCGATTTCCCCAGCTGCGTGCCGGCGCAGCGCTTCTTCCGGGCTCAGCCAGGCGTGGTCCTTGATTTCACCATCGTCAATGGCAATGTCCATGTCACCTTGCACTTTGGCCACAAAAAACCAGGTTGCAAAACGCTTTTGTTGTCCCGGCGGCGGCGTCCAGTGAGACATAAAAACGTAATCCTGCGCGTCGACTGTAATACCCGCCTCTTCCTGGGTTTCACGCACGGCGGCGGCTCGAGCGGCAGCCTCGAGCTTGGCCGCATCCGCTACTCCGTCGGGATAATCCGCCAGGTCGATCTTGCCGCCGGGAAACACCCACATGCCGCCAAAGGTGATTTTGGAGTTCTTGCGTAACATCAGCACCTCAACACCGGCATTGCCTTGGCGCACCAGAACCACCGTCGCCGCCGGGATCAGTGCTGAAACGTTGGGGTCATCCTCACTACGGAACTCGATATTGCCGTACATGTCATTGCGGTGCTGGGCGGCTTTATCCCTGGATTCGGTCATGAGTCGGTCCTTATTCTTTCTACCAAGTGATATTTTGCGCGTAACGTCATTCGGCTCTTTTTAGCGATGAGTCAATTAACTGA
>CAZWQK010000332.1:0-2369 GCA_964635835.1 uncultured Pseudomonadales bacterium | reverse complement strand
CAGCACTCTTTCGAGTATCTGCGAAGCGTGGCCCACCTGCGCCCCCGCACGAATACCTTTGGGGCCATGACCCGACTGCGCCATGCCCTGAGTACTGCGGTGCACGAATTCTTCGACGCTCAAGGTTTTTTCTGGGTCAACACCCCCATCATTACTGCCAGTGACTGCGAAGGCGCTGGCGACCTGTTTCGCGTTTCAACCCTCGATCTAATTCATCGTGACCAAGACCCAGACCGAGACCCAGAAGACCCCTTCAAAGCGGACTTTTTTGGTAGCGAGGCCTTTCTCACCGTCAGCGGCCAGCTCAATCTTGAAAGCTTCGCCTGCTCCATGGGTAAGGTTTACACCTTTGGCCCAACCTTTCGCGCAGAGAACTCCAATACCAGCCGGCATCTGGCGGAATTTTGGATGATCGAACCCGAGGTAGCTTTTGCGGATCTGGCCGCTAACGCGAACTTGGCCGAGCAGTTTTTATCTCAGGTGATTCAGAGGGTGCTGGCACGCTGCCCGGACGACATGGAATTTTTTGACCAGCGCGGTGACGGTGGCCTGCTCGAACGCTTGAACAAGGTCAGTCAGCAGGCATTCACCCGCATGACCTACACCGAGGCCGTGACGCTATTGCTGGAGGCGAAGCAGGACTTTGAATTCCCCGTTACCTGGGGCGCAGACCTGCAGTCCGAGCACGAGCGCTTCATCACCGAGCAGATTATTCAGGGGCCGGTAGTGGTCACCGACTACCCTAAGGACATCAAGGCCTTTTACATGCGTCTGAATGACGATGAAAAAACCGTGGCGGCTATGGATGTTCTGGTGCCTGGCGTTGGCGAGATTATTGGCGGCAGCCAACGCGAGGAACGCTTGAGCGTTCTTGATGCCCGCATGGACCCGCAGTTAGCCAAGGAGCTTTGGTGGTACCGGGATCTGCGGCGCTATGGCTCTGTGCCCCACGCGGGCTTTGGTCTGGGTCTTGAGCGCCTGCTGCTTTACGTCAGTGGCATGAACAACATTCGTGATGTCATCCCCTTTCCGCGGGTTCCCGGCAACGCTGCGTTTTAGCCCGTGAAACCGACCACTGACGAAACCACCCTTCCCCCCACCGCCCTGCTTGCAGCGCTTTGGCGACTGCGGCGCTTTATCGGGCCCCACCGCCGGGGTCTTTATACTGGCATCACCGCTTTTGGGGTAGCGCGTATCTTCGAGGCCATGGTGCCGGTACTGACCGCGGTTTCCATTAACCGCATGGTGGAAGGCAATTTTGACGTCACCTACCCCGTGCTCGGCATTATTGGCGCGGTGATCACGCGCTACTGCGTCGTCAGCTTTGCGCGCTTTAGCGTGCGCCGGGTTGCCCTGAAGGTTTCCTTTGATTTACGCCAAGCGTTTTTCAACAAGCTTCAGCAACAGGGCGCGGAGTTTTTCTCACAGTTCAGCATCGGCGACATGATGACTCGGGCGGTGGCGGATATTTCCCTCATCCAGCGACTCATTTCCATGGGCACGATCCTGTTAATCATCATGGTTTACGCCACTGTGGTGGGCTTCGGCTTCATGCTCTATTACTCACCCTGGCTAACCCTGCTGCTGCTACCGCCAATGCCGCTGGTATTTTTCTACGCCCAGTATTCCGCCAAGGCCATGGGCGAGGCCTCGGCTCAGGTTCAAGACCGGCTATCGGACCTGGGCACCCACACCCAGGAAAACCTGTCCGGCATCCGCACCATTCAGGCCATGGTGCAGGAAGAAAATGAAATCGCACGTTTCGCCGCAACCAACCAGGCCTACGCCGATGTGTTTTACGAGCAGGGCAGAATCAATTCTGCCATGAGCTCCTGGATGCCAAGCCTGGCTGCCATTTGCTCCCTGACGATTTTAGGCTATGGCGGTAGTCAGGTGCTCAACGGCACCTTGGCGGTAGGTGACTTCGTGGCATTTTTCATGTTCGTCAACATGGTGGTTCAGCCATTCCGTGTAGCGGGCTTCATCGTCAACTTATTTCAACGTGCCGGCGTTGCCAGCCGCCGCTTATTCGAAGTGTTTGACCGGCCTGCAGAAATTGCGGACGAGCCCTCAGCAAGCGCCCCAGTGGAGCTGGCGGGCAGCATCGACATCAAAGACTTGGACTACCGTTATCCCGGCGCCACGGCAAAGGCCATCGACCAGCTGTCGATGCGTATAGCGCCGGGCGAAACCATCGCCATCATGGGGCGCGTTGGCAGCGGCAAAACTACGCTGCTGAAACAAATTGTTAGACTTATTGATCCGCCCCAGGACAGCATATTTATTGACGGCCATGCAGTAGCCGACTATCCGCTAACCCAGCTGCGCTCTCAGGTCGCCTTGGTGCCCCAAGACCCTTTCCTCTTTGC
>CAZWQK010000331.1:0-2378 GCA_964635835.1 uncultured Pseudomonadales bacterium | reverse complement strand
CTGCTTAGCGATCTGGGTATGCGAAGGCCAATCTATCGAACAAAGCAAGACCCTTGTCACCCAGCTGAAAACCCTCCTGCCCCATCTGTGGATTGGCCTTGGCCTCTTTCATGACGGTCAAGATCTGCGCAAAACCGCTAATGCGCTGACCCTATCGACTACGCTAAATCTTCCCATCGTGGCGGTGAACGATGTGCACACCCACATCCCGCAGCGTCAGCCCTTACAAGATGTCATTACCGCCATTCGCCTAAAAACCAACATTCAAGAACTTGGCTATCAAGGTTTTTGCAACGCCGAGCGCACCTTGCGACCCATCAATACTCTCCAGCAGCTCTACCCAGAAGAAATGCTCAAACAAACCACGGTCATTGCAGATTTGTGTGAATTCAGCATGGATGAGCTTCAGTATCAGTATCCCAAGGACTTAGTGCCGCCCCACCTGACGCCCAGCGCCTATTTGCGCCAGCTCACCTATAACGGCGCGCAAGAACGCTGGCCTGATGGCATTCCAGAAGACACGGTGATCCTGATCGAGAAAGAACTCGATCTGATTGCCCAGTTGCACTACGAACACTATTTTCTGACCGTACAAGACATTGTGCAGTTCGCCCGCAGCCAACATATTTTGTGCCAAGGGCGGGGCTCTGCGGCAAATTCTGCCGTGTGCTACTGCCTGTTCATCACCGAAGTGGATCCGGCACGCATGCATCTGCTGTTTGAACGCTTTGTGTCTATGGAGCGCCAGGAACCCCCGGACATTGACGTGGATTTCGAGCACGAACGCCGGGAAGAGGTGATTCAATACATCTACAAGCGTTATGGGCGCGATCGTGCCGCTTTAGCCGCCACGTTAATCACCTACCGCCCCCGCAGCGCCATCCGGGACGTGGGCAAGGCCGTCGGGCTTGACCCCGGGGTTTTGGATTTACTCTCCAAATCTCTGGCCTGGTGGGACAAAAAAGACCAATTAGATGACCGGCTGCGCTCAATCGGATTAGACCCGGAGAGCCCGCAAACCCGGCAGTTTTTGCACTTCTTTGAAGCGATCCTAGGCTTTCCTCGCCACCTGTCCCAGCATGTGGGTGGCTTCGTGATTTCCGCCGGCCCCTTGGCCCAGCTGGTGCCGGTTGAGAACGCCAGCATGCCAGACAGAACCGTCATCCAATGGGATAAAGAAGATTTGGAAACCTTAGGGCTGCTGAAAATCGATGTTCTTGCCCTAGGCATGCTGACAGCCATTCGCAAGGCTCTGGCACTGGCCCAGTACAGCACACCGGACGCGCCGGCCCTAACCATTCAAGACATTCCGCCAGAAGATCCCGAGACCTACGCCATGCTCCAGCGTGGTGACAGCGTTGGGGTGTTTCAGGTCGAGTCTCGCGCCCAAATGGCCATGCTGCCCCGGCTGAAGCCGCATAATTTTTATGATTTGGTTATTGAGGTGGCCATTGTCCGCCCCGGGCCGATTCAAGGCGACATGGTGCACCCCTACCTGCGCCGCAGACAGGGGCTCGAGCCGGTGAGCTACGCCAGCCCCGGTGTGCGCCGGGTTTTAGAACGCACCCTGGGTATTCCGATTTTTCAGGAACAGGTCATCGAGTTGGCCATGGTCGCCGCAGGCTTCAGTGCTGGCGAAGCCGACCAACTCCGGCGTGCTATGGCAGCGTGGAAAAAACGCGGCGGCCTCGATCATTTTGAAGCCAAGCTGGTTACCGGTATGCGGGAACGAGGCCACAGCCAAGAATTTGCCGAGCGGATTTTCAATCAAATGAAGGGCTTTGGCGAATACGGCTTCCCAGAGTCCCATGCCGTCAGTTTTGCGCTGCTGGTTTACATTTCAGCGTGGCTGAAGCGTCATCGCCCCAGCGCATTCTACTGCGGCTTACTCAACGCCCTGCCGATGGGCTTTTATTCCCCGTCTCAACTGGTGCAGGACGCTCAGCGTCATCAGGTCGAAGTGCGCCCTCTTGATGTGAGCATTAGTGCATGGGACCACACGCTGGAACCGCCGACACAGGCTGGTGACGCGCCGGCTGTACGACTGGGTCTACGCATGATTAAGGGGCTAAACCTGGAGGCCGCAGAGCGCATTGTGCAGACACGACAACAGCAGCCGGTTACCAGCGCCCAAGATCTAGCACGCAGAGCTAACTTGAACGACCAACAGCTGGGTTTTTTAGCTCGTTCTGGAGCTCTTTATCGGCTGGCCGGCCACCGTCATCAAGCGCATTGGGGCGTGACAGGGATTGCTGCGCCACTGCTTTTAGAGCAGCAGACCAGTCCATCATCCCACCCGGTAACGGTAACTCCCCAGGCTCTGGATAACGCCGTATTAAGCCCCCCCTCGGTAACTGAGGATATGTTTAACGATTACC
>CAZWQK010000330.1:0-2402 GCA_964635835.1 uncultured Pseudomonadales bacterium | reverse complement strand
GCATTCAACCCGACATCTCCCCGTCGGGCTAAAGCCCGACCTACAAAGATGATGCACGTAGGTCGGGTTTCAACCCGACAATGCATTCAACCCGACATCTCCCCGTCGGGCTAAAGCCCGACCTACAAAGATGATGCGCGTAGGTCGGGTTTCAACCCGACGCGGCCGTCAGGCGAACAAAGACATCATTCCGTCTATCGCAAAAAAACTACCGCCTGTCGTGACCTCATGGGGATATACCCAAAGAGAAGTAAAAAGCCTAACGCAAAAGCATAAGAACAATTAAATCTGAAGTAATCAGAACAAAAGTCGGTAGCAACGTCGTCACTGAAGCAAGCATGGGCTTGACAAACGCAAGCTGTTGGCTCTCGGCCGGCTGAACAATTTAATCAATCAACGGGGAACTAACCATGAACATGACTGAGTCAATAATCGTATTCGAAACCGGTGCCGGGCAATTGGTGTTGAATGCCAACGAAACTCTTCGCATACCTGCTCAGGTTGGTGCGCACTATCAAGCAACCCAGGAAGATAAGCTGGCTAACGATATTGTGGTGCTTCGCCAGGGCGACCATCTGGTAATGCACTACGCCAACGGCGCGCAAGTGATCGTTGAAGATTATTTCGCCGTTTGCGAACAAGGAACCTGCACGGTGACCTTGCCCAGGCAGGGCCAGGGCCAAGATTTTCAGGGTAACGAGCTAATCGCACAGGCTCTGGCTGAAACTGCTGGCAAAACCGCTGCTGATGAAGAATCAGCAAAAGAACAGTCAGCAACACAAGACGCCGCGGCTCAAGCCACATTGGTTTATGTTGAGGGCGAGCCCTCTGTCGTTATGGATATGGTCGCCAATGATCCGTTCCTTAACGACACGGTCTCGGCCATGTCCTTGGGTGCCAATGCTGCCGAAGTTGGTGCGGCAAGTTCAAAAACGCTGATGTGGTCGCTGTTGGGTCTGGGCGCGGCCTATGGCATTTATCGCGCCATCGATGACGGCGACAGCGTTAGTCCCCCGGCGTTTGAGGGTGGCGCTACAGTGACCAAGAAGGTGGTGGAAAATTCCGCCGCCAGCACGGTAATTCATAATGCCAACGCCAAGATGGCGGGGCAAACCGCCGCGGATCAAATGATTACCTATACCCTCAAGGGTACTGACGCGGCGGCATTCTCTATCGACAGCGCTACCGGTGAAGTGCGCCTCAAAGCGCCTGCCGATTACGAAACCAAGGCCAGCTATAAGGTAACCATCGTAGCCACAGACGCCGGCGGTGTAGCAAGCGAGCAAGATCTTACGGTCACGGTTACCGATGTCTCCCCAACCTTTACCCAAGGTGATTCGACCACAGCCAGCATCGCCGAGAACGCACCCACATCCACCGTGGTATACGACGCCGCTGCCAAGTCCGGCGATGAGGCGGCCGATATCGGTGTCACTTACACCCTTGGCGGTACTGATGCAGCAGCGTTCACCATCGATCCTGCAACCGGCCAGGTGCGGCTAAAAGCCTCCGCCGACTACGAAACCAAGAAAAGCTACAGCATTGAGGTTACCGCTACCGATGCCGCCGGTGAAAGCGCCACCCAAAAGGTGGCGGTTGCGGTTACCGATCAGGCCACTACGGTTCGGGGCGTAGTGGTTGCAGGCCCGCTGATAAAGGATCATGGCCTTAGCGCAAAAATTTATTCCGCCTCCGGCGAAGAGCTGGATTCAGCGGTCATTAACGACGACGGCGCGTTTAGCTTTTCCATCAGCGACGATTACCGCGACGCCTTGCTCATCAAGGTTTCCGATAGCTCTTCTGGTAACGATTATCTGCATGAAGGCAGCGGCGCCAATGCCGACCTGACTTCGGACTTGCGGGCGATTGGTTATGTTGGTGGTACGGAAGGCGGAACGCTCACCATGAACGTCACACCGCTGTCAGAAATTGCCGCCCGCGGGATTTTAGGCGATAGCGGTGGCGAGAGCGGTGCAGCCCCCGTGCTCAAGAGCCCGGTAAGCGCCGAAGACGTGGCAGCGCACAATAAGGCTGTGGCACAAGCGCTTGGTTTGGGTGACGAGGTGAATATCCTAACTCATACGCCGGTGCCTGTGAACGCGCCGGCTTATGCTAATGCCGACGCCATCTCCCAGTCCTTGGGTCAGATACTGGCCGCCATTGCCGGCATGGAAGTGTCTGGTAGTTCTTCCACCAGTCAAGTGCTGGCGGCGTTAACCGGCGGAATCGACGGTGGCGCCCTGTCGCAAAGTGCCCTCACCATGTTGCTGGCGGGTGCGGCCGCGGCGGACAAGGTGGCAGCCAATCAAGGCGATGCGTCAGACGCCTTGACAGCTGCGTTTAAGTACGCAGCGCACAGCATTGGTCTCAGCGCTGACACTGGTGCATCCAGCAGTGATTTT
>CAZWQK010000329.1:0-2407 GCA_964635835.1 uncultured Pseudomonadales bacterium | reverse complement strand
CTGGTAAGAAGCTATGGCTCGTCCAAAGGCATATCGACCCATGGCGTAGTCTCGCGCCTGGATCATGGCGGCATCTGCCAATCCCACTTGCTCCCAGGCAAACAAAACAGCTGCCCGATCTAATAGATGCTCGGTAGCGGTCCATCCCGCACCGTCGCCGCCAAGCAGCTCGGCACTGGCGTCGTTGAATTCAAGCACAGCATGGCCGCGCGAAAAGTCCAGCGTGCGCACGGCTTCTCGGCTGACGCCCGGCTGATCAAGCTCCACCAGATACCAACTCACACCGTCGCCAGCGTCTGATGCTGCAACAACAATGGCAAAGTCTGCCGCTTTGCCGTCGGCTACTGGAATCTTGCGGCCAGACAAGCCGCTATCGCCCATGCGAGTTTTCAAACCGCTTACGCTGGGGCGGCCGTTGCCCTCTGCTAGCGCAAAGGTGCCAATGGCTTCCCCGGCGGCCAATAGCGGTAGCCACTTATCTTTTTGCGCCTGAGAACCACAGGCCAACAAGGCTTCGGTGGCCAGATACACTGACGAGCTAAAAGGTACCGGTGCCACAGCCCGACCCAGTTCTTCTGCGATCACAACCAGCTCTAGATAGGACAGACCCAGCCCGCCAAATTCCTCAGGGATTACCGTTGCAGTCCAGCCCATTTCGCCAATTTTTTTCCACAGCGCCTCGTCATAGTCGGCGTCGCCATTGAGCACTGCGCGCACCGCCGTTGGCGGGCAATGTTCACTTAAAAAGCCACGAGCCTGTTCACGAAGCAGCTCTTGCTCTTCAGAAAATTCAAAGTTCACTTTTCTCTCCTTTTGCTCTGTTTTTCCACGCGCCTTCAAATATAGCAGAGGTTCCAACGCTTCTTCGACGCCTAATTAGCTCGCAGACTTGGACACCCCAGCGCAAAGCAAACGGCATCCTCCTGGGCTTTTACGATAAACTGCGCCCATGACCATTCCTGCTTCCGACAAACAGGCCACCGACTTTAGCAGCCTCGGCTTCATCCGAGTTGCCGCTGCAACGCCAACATTAACCATCGGCGATCCGATTACTAACGCCCAAGAAATTCTCGGCCAAACCCAAGGCCTGGCAGACCAGGGAGTGAGTTTGGCCGTGTTCCCGGAACTTTGCCTTAGCGGCTATTCCGCCGAGGACCTGTTTTTCTCCGAAGCACTGCTCCGCGATACCCAAACCGCACTGAAAATTTTGTGCCAGACGCGGTTACCGCTCATCGCTGTCGGCGCGCCCTGGCGCTTGGCTGACGGACGCCTGCTGAACTGTGCCGCCATCATTGGCTCAGGCCGAGTCCTGGGCATGATTCCAAAATCCTTCTTGCCCAACTACAGCGAGTATTACGAGCAACGTTGGTTCGTTTCAGGCAGCGACGTTAATGAAACTGAGGTAGACGCGGATCTCGGCACTTTTCATGTGCGGGTCGATCAACTGTTTGCCCTGGGCCCATGCTGGGTTGGCGCTGAGGTATGCGAGGATCTTTGGGCGCCCATCAGCCCCGGCACCCACGCAGCCCTGGCCGGCGCCGATATCATTTGCAACCTCTCCGCCAGCAATGAACTCATCAGCAAAGCCGAGTACCGGCGCAGCCTGGTGACAATGACCAGTGCCAGCAACTTTTGTGGTTATGTTTACGCCAGCGCTGGTGCCTTAGAATCCACGAAGGACGTAGTTTTCGGTGGCCATGGCTTAATCGCTGAAGCCGGCACTCTGCTGGCGGAAAGCCCTCGCTTTGAACTTACCGAGCAAACCCTGGTTGCCGAGATTGATCTGACCCGGTTGAGCCACGACCGACGTTTGAACAGCACCTTCGCGCAGATGCCCCGGCAGCGGCCCTATCGCAAGGTCGAGAGCGGCTTAAGCCTACTGCCGCTGGCAGAACTACAACGACAGTTCAGCAAGCAGCCTTTCGTGCCAGAGGACGAAGACGAGTTCGCGGCCCGGGCCCAGGAGATTTTGCAGATCCAAGCCACGGGACTGGCCCGACGCATGCTGGCGGCCAATTGCCAGTGCCTGGTCATTGGTCTGTCCGGCGGCCTGGATTCCACCCTCGCGTTTTTGGTAGCCAAAGACGCGCTATCAAAGCTTTCCCTGCCCCCAGATCATTTGGTCGCCCTGACCATGCCTGGCCCGGGTACCACCAAGGGCACCCTGAGCAATGCCCACCAATTGGCTCAGAGCACCGGTGTGACGCTTCGCGAAATTAGCATTGACGCTGCCGTTACTCAGCACTTGTCGGATTTAGAACACGACGGGGCCCACGACGTAGTCTTCGAAAACGCCCAGGCCCGGGAGCGCACGCAGCTGCTTTTTAACTACGCCAACAAAGTAGGCGGCATTGTAGTGGGCACCGGGGACTTGAGCGAACTCGCCCTTGGCTGGGCAACCTACAAC
>CAZWQK010000328.1:0-2414 GCA_964635835.1 uncultured Pseudomonadales bacterium | reverse complement strand
GTTGGACCATGGTGTTGAGCAGTTTGTGGAGTGTGGTCCTGGCAATGTGTTGGCTGGCCTGGTAAAGCGTATTTCCCGAGCTACGCCGACGTTGAGTTTGGCTAACGCGGATGGCGTTGCAGCGGTAAACCAGCTGTAACTGTACGTGCTGTGTGCGCACTAACGGGTCGAGCAAAAATCACTGGAAAAGAAAATGGCAGAACAAAAAACCGCTCTTGTAACAGGTGCTAGTCGAGGTATTGGCGCCGCGATTGCCGCCGCGCTGGTGGCTGATGGCTACTTCGTTGCCGGTACCGCGACGTCCAGTGACGGTGCCAAGGCCATAAGCGACCGGCTGGGTGACCAAGGAACGGGTCTAACCCTGAACGTGGCTGATGGAGAATCCGTAGCCAGTTGTCTCGCTCGGGTTGCTGAGACTGCTGCTACACCATTAGTGCTGGTGAATAACGCGGGAATTACCAAAGACAATCTTTTAATGCGCATGTCTGAGGAGGAATGGGATAACGTGATCGACACCAATCTGTCCGGGGCTTTCCGAGTCGCGAAGCCAGTGTTGCGAGGCATGCTGAAAGCCCGCTGGGGGCGGATTGTGAATATCGGCTCCGTGGTCGGACGGCTGGGCAATCCCGGACAGGGCAACTACGTAGCCAGTAAAGCAGGACTGGAAGGGTTTACCCGTTCGTTGGCCATGGAGGTGGCGTCCAGAGGCGTGACCGTAAACGCAGTTGCCCCCGGATTTATCGCCACTGATATGACCGAGGTGCTCAGTCAGGAACAAGCCGACGGGATGCTCCAGCGCATACCGCTTGGACGCATGGGTGAGGCAGAAGAAGTGGCCGCTGCGGTGAGTTTTTTGTGCTCGGATCAAGCGGGCTACATCACGGGTCAAACGCTCCAGGTTAATGGCGGATTGTTGTTCGGTTAGTGAGGAATAACGTGTCTGCCTTCGCTTGGGTAATCGCCGAAGGAACGAGTTCCCCCGTTCATCTATCGGGCTTTGACAAACCGGCGAAAATCAAGCCTCTATCGGCAGAAATGCCCCCTGGACCGATTGCTCAATACCCCGGCATAGTACGCTTGAATTGGCTATAGAGCCTCTATAGAATCCCGTCCGCTTCGCGCTTACCACTACCTATGGAGTAACACCCGCATGAGCAACATTGAAGAGAGAGTAAAAAAACTGATCTGTGAACAGCTTGGTGTCAAAGAAGACGAAGTCCAAAGCGATGCGTCATTTGTCGAAGATCTCGGTGCTGATTCCCTGGACACTGTGGAACTGGTCATGGCTCTGGAAGAAGAATTTGAAACAGAGATACCCGACGAGGAAGCCGAAAAGATCACGACGGTAAAGGAGGCCATCGACTACATTCTTGCCCACCAGTAGCGGGTTTCCTGGCACCGGCTATGCAGATCGAAGATCTGAGGTAGGGTGGTGTAAGGAATAAAACAGTGGCTGCAGAGAACCACTGCAAAGAATCACTGCAGAGAATAATAGAAAGAAATTTCCGAAGATTAGGGGCGCGATGCCCCTTTTTTATTGCCCGGTTGCTATTTTTAAGCCTTGAATTGAGGTCGCCAAGCGCTTTTCTTTGGGAAAAGAACGGCTCTTCAGAAGAGGATATGGTTAGGCAAGTCAGGGTAATATAGGGGTTCGGCCAGGGTTCGGGTTGTAGTCATTGAGATGGCTCGTTCCATTAAAACCGAACGAAATACTCACTGAATTGGATAATTGAAGATGACCAAAAGAAGGGTAGTTGTCACTGGCATGGGGATGATCAGTTCAATCGGTCATAACGTTGACGACGCATGGCAAGCGGCGGTGGCAGGGCAGAGCGGTATCGGTCTGAACGAGTCCTTCGATACCGAAAACTACTCGGTAAAGATCAGCGGCAGCGTTCGAGACTTTGATGTTGCAGCCTACATGAATCCAAAAGAAGCGCGGCGAATTGACCAATTCGTTCAGTTCGGTATTGCTGCGGCGAGTCAGGCGATTACAGCGGCGGGATTAGAGGCAAATCCAGCCGACGCCCACCGGATTGGGGTCGCCATTGGTTCCGGGATCGGCGGCATCAACACCATCGAGTCGACCCACGATACCCTGGTAAAAAGTGGCCCTAGAAGGGTCTCACCATTTTTCGTACCTGGTGTAATCATCAACATGATCTCTGGCAACGTTTCCATAGAGTACGGCTTCAAAGGCCCCAACATCGCAATCGTTACGGCCTGCACCACGGGTACTCACAACATCGGTTTTGGTGCGCGCATGATCGAGCACGGAGACGCGGATGTGATGGTAGTAGGGGGTGCCGAAGCGGCAACCTCACCGATAACCGTTGCGAGCTTCGCCTCCATGAAAGCCCAGTCTACACGCAATGATGAGCCCGAAAAGGCCAGTCGCCCCTGGGACAGCGATC
>CAZWQK010000327.1:2054-2442 GCA_964635835.1 uncultured Pseudomonadales bacterium | reverse complement strand
CGTGCAGATGTTACTATCATTACAGCTTAATGGGTTGCCAGCGATACATGATCCAGAGCCATCCACTAGAAGCCTAGCGCCTGGCTTCCATCACGGTCACCCTCGGGTGGCCTTTTTTCTTCTCTACACAAAACAACCCACTAACCTAATCAAAACCAGCCCTACCCCGCCCTGCTCGCACCAAGACATGCATCTTGTCTCAGGCTAAACTGCCTTATGCCTTATGCCTTATCGCAGCGGTTATTGGGGAGGACATCATGAGCGAAGCTGTTGTAAAACACATTTCAATCCAACAACAAGTATCTGCCGATGAATGGGCGGTTCGTCAGGATCTGGCCGCCGCCTATCGCCTGTGGCGCGCGGGGACGGCAACGGCATTCTGATCCTT
>CAZWQK010000327.1:0-2044 GCA_964635835.1 uncultured Pseudomonadales bacterium | reverse complement strand
ACGGCTGGGACGACATGGTGTTTACTCATCTGTCCGCTCGTGTGCCTGGACCGGACGATCACTTTTTACTCAACCCTTACGGCTTCCAATTCAGTGAGGTCACCGCATCGAATCTGGTCAAAGTGGACCTGGACGGTAATGTGGTGCTGGACAACGGCTACGAGGTTAACGCGGCGGGCTTCACCATTCACAGCGCCGTGCACATGGCGCGGCACGATGCCGGGGCTGTCATGCACCTCCATACCGATACCGGCGTTGCCGTGTCGGCTATGCAGGAGGGGCTGCTGCCCATTACCCAACACGCCCTGTTCGTTTATCACGATACGGCTTACCACGATTGGGAGGGGGTTGCCCTGGATCTGGACGAGCGCGAGCGCGTTGTAGCGGACCTTGGGGACAAGCACCTCATGATGCTGCGTAATCACGGCACGCTGGCCGTGGGGGACACTGTGGCGTCGTGCTTTATGCGCCTGTACTACATCGAGCGTGCCTGCAAAATTCAGGTTGGCGCCATGAACGGCACTTTGAACATGCCGAACCAGGGTGCCATCGACATGATGCAAAATACCTTTAACAACCCTGCCTCTTGGGAAAGTCTTAGCGCTACGGCCTGGCCATCCATGCGGCGCTTGGCGGATCGATTGGATCCTAGCTATCAGGACTGATCGCCGCTATGCCAAGTCCGTGTACTGCAAAAGCTAAGAATTCGTAACGTGTTTCAACAATCTGACGACAACGTCTTCTTCTCTGCGCTCATTGTGCTGGGCCTGATCTGTTTTGGTTTCTTCATTCTGGCCAACACCGGCTTGCTGCAGCTTGCGCTGACATCAGACCGCAGCATGATCAGTTGGCTTATCTTGGCCCTATACAGTGCGGCTACTCTGCAATGGCTTTTGCGGGCACGAGCGCTAGATGAAGAACTGGCCTTAAGCCGCGCCGCCGCGGGTGCAGGTGCCCATGGCATCACGCCTACTGGCAACAGCTATGTGTCCCTCATGCTCAACACCACTGCATCCACTCTGCCGGAACGCCAGCAACTCATTGAAACCCTGGGGGACGAACTAGGCAATAAGCACGCTGTCGGTCACTTTGTTGCAGACCTGCTACTGAAGCTGGGGCTGACCGGTACGGTTATCGGATTCATACTAATGCTGCTGCCCATTGGCGAGATCGAGCAGTTTGACCCATCGCTGATGCAGCAGCTGCTAGCCGCCATGAGCGGCGGTATGGCAGTGGCTCTTTACACAACCTTGGCAGGATTAGTCACCAGCACTTTGTTAAAGATGCAGTATTACCTGCTGGATTCCGCCTTGGCCAAGCTCATCAACCGGCTATCGCTGCTGCAGCCGACCCCCCGCGCCGAGCAACGATGAAGCATCGCTTGCTGCAGCAGGTGAACGATCAGGACGTCTTCACCGATTTGTTGTTCAACATCCTGCTGGGCTTTGCCTTCATGTTTGCTATTGCGTTCATGATGATGAGTACGCCGGAAAAAACCGGTGATATCGAAAGCAAGGCCGAAATGCTCATCACCATTCGCTGGGCGGACCAGCATCCGGACGATGTCGACGCTCTGGTGGAAGATCCCCGCGGTGGCCTGGTCTGGTATCGCAATCGTGACAGCGGTTTGATGCACCTTGACCGAGATGACCGCGGCGTGTTTGCTGATCAGATCACCGTCAACGGCATCAAGGTCAACAACCCGATCAACCAGGAAACCGTTACCGTGCGCGCTGCACAAGCCGGCGAGTACGTGGTTAACCTGCTGCACTACAAAGCAAACTACTCTGCTCCGCTGCCGGTTTCTGTCAAAGTCGAAAAGCTCAACCCCAGCGTGAGTCTGGTGTACTACGACACCATAGAGCTTAGCGGCAGCGGCGATGAGCAAACTGCCCTGCGCTTCACTCTGGACGCCAGCGGCGAAGTCACGGATGTGAACCAACGCCCGAAACGCCTGCTGACCTTGGCGACCGCAAAGTCATGATGCCCTCGCTGCTTGTTCTCGGCCTTGGGATCGGAGCCCTCGGTCGATCTCGGCTGGTGG
>CAZWQK010000326.1:0-2443 GCA_964635835.1 uncultured Pseudomonadales bacterium | reverse complement strand
GCCGCGATTTCCCCAGGGGTCTTTGTCACCACCGCCTGACTCATTCCACGCCATAGTTCTACTCCGAAAGTTAAATGTGTTGCTGGTGCGCTGTGCCCAGATTTTGTCGTCTTCCCTGTTACTGTGGCCGCCTTATGTGCTGCACGCTTCAGGGGCCTCGACCAGCACCTGTCGCTGTCGCATTTGCCCCAGCAGCTTTTCGCCGGCCTGTACTGTAAGCCGCACGCTGCCATCTGTCAGCATTGTTTCATCTAACACTGCTCCGGTCTGGTACAACCAAGCACGGTTTTTGCCGTCCTCGGGTGCCAGCTTTACTTGGTGTGGAGCCACAACCCCAAGCGCCTTACCGATTGTGTTGAGCAACCCTTCCAGACCTTCGCCGGTTACCGCGGATACTAACGCCGCGCCATTGCACTGCTCTTTCTGTTGGGAGCTGAGCAGATCCGCCTTGTTCAACACCACAACCTGAGGCACCTCGCTTGCGCCAATCTCATCGAGCACCGCCTGAACTTGTTCTATGCGCTCTTCCCGCAGGGGATCCGCCGCATCCACAATGTGTAGCAGTAAATCCGAATGCACCACCTCCTCTAGAGTAGCTTTGAAAGCCTGCACCAGGGCATGAGGCAGTGCGCTAACAAAACCTACCGTATCCGTCATCACCACGTTACCTGCCCCGGGCACGTCGATTTTCCGGGTGGTCGGATCCAAAGTGGCAAAGAGCAAATTTTCCGCGAACACCTCCGCCTGAGTGATGGCGTTAAATAAGGTGGATTTGCCCGCGTTGGTATATCCAACTAAGGACACCGTCGGTGTTCCCGTGCGATCACGGCCACGCCGATTCTGAACTCTGCGCCGAGAAACATCCTGCAGTTTCTGTTCCGTTGCTTTCACTCGCTCTGCTAGCATCCGCTGGTCTAGCTCGATCTGTTTCTCACCGGCACCACGCATACCAATGCCACCTTTCTGCCGGTCCAGGTGCGTCCAGCCGCGGACCAATCGCGTCTGAGCATGTTTCAACTGCGCCAGCTCTACCTGCAGCTGTCCTTCATGGCTGCGGGCGCGCTCAGCGAATATCGTCAATATCAGCTCTGTACGGGTAATCATCCGACAGTCTAGAGCCTGCTCAAGATTCCGCTGCTGCCCTGGTGACAGGTCATGATTGATCAACACCAGCGACGCATCCGCCCAGTTCAGTAGCGCCTTTAATTCCTCTACCTTGCCACTGCCGATAAACCAGCGGGGGTGAGGCGCGTCTCGCTTGGCGTTCTCAACCTGCACCACGTCGATCTCCGCAGAGCGCGCAAGCTCCACAAACTCTTCTTGGTTTGGATTATTCTGGCGGCGCAGTTCCACTTGCAGCAGCAGGGCTCTGCGGCCCGCTTCCGGCCGTTC
This sequence comes from uncultured Pseudomonadales bacterium, assembly GCA_964635835.1. GTDB lineage: Bacteria > Pseudomonadota > Gammaproteobacteria > Pseudomonadales > Azotimanducaceae > UBA4421. Next base: position 1,051 of record CAZWQK010000326.1, on the reverse strand, counting down.
AAAAAGCATCAGGTTTTTCGTTCTTTAGCAGAGTCGCCACTATGACACAGTGGCATTAAACTGGTGGAATTCAAGCCAGCATTAGATTGTTTAGCAGGACAAAACCAACCCACTGCGGCCCGTTCATTGCTGCAGTGGAAAATGTGCCGGCGGCTAGCCGTCCACTCGATCCTGAATGGTGACGTTCCGGGCGGGCACAACAGTGGATATACCGTGCTTGTAGATCATCTGGCTCACCGTGCTCTTTAACAGAATCACGAACTGGTCAAAGGACTCAATCTCGCCCTGCAGCTTGATGCCGTTAACAAGAAAGATGGACACCGGGACGCGCTCACGCCGCAGCGCATTTAAGAACGGATCTTGCAATCCTTGACCTTTGGAAACGTTATTTTTGACTCTTTGTTCTTCTTGCATTATTTCCCTTACCCGGTTTTCACGCCCATTTTGACAGCGCGTATGTAATTTCTGTTCCTAAAACCCCCGCAGGAGCGCTACGCCTACCATCATTGTTGATGGTGAATTCCGCGATTGTGGTAATTAGCACGACGGGCAGGAATTTCGGGCGCACATATTGTAATGCCTTCCGTTCACTGATTGGATCACTTTTTTGCAATCCTTGCTCGAAACCAAACCACCTGGCCGGTGGTTTGCGCCCATTTCCTTGACCGAGCCTGCTGTCGTGTTATCTGTCTTATTACTTTTCTTGTTCCTATCGATCCTATTCCTGCGAGTCCTATTGCTGCCGGCCCTGTTGTTGCTGGCTCGGTTAGTAGCTTTGTTAGTAGCTTTGTTACTACCTGACTGGCGTTGCTTGGTCATTTCTCCGGCAAACTCGCCTGATACCCGAGTTGGCACCACAAACGCTGGCCTAAACTATGCCCAACATTGGCTGGTTTCACGCCCTAAGCCGCATTCTTTGTTCAAGCTGTGAAGCAGTTAGAACACTAGCCGAATATCCCTTGAACCTGGCCCCAAAGAGCTTGGGCATTAGCCTAGTTCAGCAGAAGCTGGGCTGTCGCGTCGTCTGCGTTGTCCGAGATCACCACCGAGG
>CAZWQK010000325.1:0-2459 GCA_964635835.1 uncultured Pseudomonadales bacterium | reverse complement strand
CTTATCAGGGTGTTATGCGTACTGATGTGCTGACCATCGCCGAGCGCCTGCGCAGCGCCGGATATAAGACAGTAATGACGGGCAAGTGGCATTTGGGCATGGACCCAGCGCGCCGGCCAAGCGCCCGAGGCTTCGACCGCACTTTTATGCTTGCTGATACGGGTGCCGACAATTGGCGTCAGCGCTCTTACCTGCCGATATACGAAAATGCCAACTGGTTTGAGGACGGCAAGCCCGCGACGCTTCCTGACGATTTTTATTCATCTGAATTTCTTGTGGACAAAGCCATCGAATACATTGGCGAAGACCGCAACCAACCTTTCTTTGCCTATGTGGCGTTTCAAGCGGTACACATTCCCGTGCAGGCACCTGCAGCGTTTCGGGATAAGTATCTGCAGACCTACAGCGACGGTTGGCACGCACTGCGGGCTGCCCGAAGCCACGGCCTGGCACGCTCCGGAGTTTTGCCAGACACCATAGAGGGCCGCGCCATGCCCACGACCACACAGTGGCAAAACTTGACCCCGGAGCAACAATCTTTCGAGGCCCGAGGGATGGCAGTGTATGCCGGCATGGTGGACGCCATGGACTTTCACATTGGACGTCTGATTCAGCACATTGACAGCATTGGTGAGTTAGACAACACGGTATTTATTTTTCTTTCGGACAATGGCGCTGAAGGCTCATTGGCGACCCGCGAGTTGGGCTCGGAAACCGCCGATCCTTTAGGCCTATTTCAAGCATGGCTCGCTTCGGCAGGGTACAACACCAACGCCGACACTCTGGGGGAGCGCGATAGCTACCACGACATAGGCCCCGCTTGGGCCAGCGCTGCCGTGGGCCCTTTGGCGTGGTACAAGTTTTTCGCTGGCGAAGGCGGGTTACGGGTGCCTCTAGTGATTAGCGGTGCCCGTGGCGGCAAAAACATCGTGGCCCAGATGGGCGGGGTCAGCCCGGCTCTGGGTTGGGCCACGGACATTGCACCCACGGTACTGAGCTTGGCGGGCCTGACTGTGCCAGAGGAACTGACGGGTAACACGCTGTTGCCAGTGCTTGCTGGCGACGCCAAGCAGATTCGCGGTGTCGATGAGGGCTTCGGTTACGAGTTAGGGGGCAACAAGGCGTACTTTCAGGGCGACTACAAGCTTGTTTTCAACCGCTATGGTGACGCCCCCCAATGGCAGTTGTTCAATATCGCCAGGGATCCGGCAGAGAAAAACGATTTAAGTGCAGCGCAACCTGAGCTGTTCAATGCCATGCTCGCCGCCTACAACACTTGGGCTGAAGCCGAGGGTGTTCTTCCTGTAAGCGATGATTACCAGCAAGGCCGGACGGTCATGCTGAAAGGAATACTCAATCGTCCCGGTTTGCTAGCAACGGTCGGGCTGCTGATTTTGCTTCCAGTCTTGTTGCTGGTGATGCTGCTCGCTTGGCTGTTTCGGCGGATACGTACAGGCTAGTCGTCGATCAATGCGACGCACCGAGTCCAGCCCGCACTGGCCTTGGCGATTTTTACTGGGAAGCAGGCCACGGTGAAGCCATGGTCGGGCAGGGCTTCCAGGTTGTGCAGCTTCTCCATCTGCCAATAGGGGATCTCCCGTCCGGCTTTATGACCTTCCCAAATCATGCTGGGGTCAGGATTTTCTGCCCATCGTTTTGCCGTGTGATTGAACGGCGCATCCCAGGACCAGCCGTCGGTGCCCACCACGCGCACACCGCGCTCAGTTAAGTACATGGTGGCCTCCCGGCCCATGCCGCAGCCTGCGTCCACGTAGCCAGGTTCGGCGTAGACCGAGCCGGCTCGGGTATTCACCAGCACAATATCCAAAGGCTTTAGATCGTGGCCAATACGCGTTAGCTCTGCCTCAATATCCGCAGCGCTGACCAGGTAACCGTCCTGGTAGTGACGAAAGTCCAGTTTGACGCCGGGCCGAAAACAATAGTCTAGAGGAGTCTCGTCAATGGACGGTGCAGGATCCGCGCCATTGTTGGTGGTGGAGTGAAAGTGCCAAGGCGCATCCATATGGGTGCCGTTGTGCGTGGACAAGGTGATGGTTTCAACCGCCCAGCCTTCGCCGTCTGGCAGGTCCGAAGCCTGCAAGCCCGGAAAAAAATGCGCCAAGCCGTTGGCCGTCTGTGCGTGATTGCGGTAGGTCACCTTGGGGCTGCCCCCCGGGTGGTCGCTGTGTTCGTTGTTGTCGATGGATACGGATAAGTCGATAAAACGAGTCATGTGTGGCGCGCTCCTGATAATCCCTCAAGGATGCTACCACTATCCTTATTCTGCGAAACCCAGCGTCATTCTGGCAGGCGTGCACTCAGGCTCGGCAAGAAAAACTCCTGTACGACAAGCCCTGCCTGCAGGTCCTGGTGATGCCAATAACAGCCGCGCCCGGGTGTGCTGTCAGCTAGAGTCAGGTACTGAACTGTTGCCTCGCGCCGCCATGCAGCATCCTCAA
>CAZWQK010000324.1:0-2462 GCA_964635835.1 uncultured Pseudomonadales bacterium | reverse complement strand
AATAACGGGGGCGGTCTGGGAGTCGTCACCCATCTGTAGGCCGTCGGTGATGATGGTGTCCCAAGAGATCATACAACGCGGACCGACCTCGATTCGGTGACGAGAAAAGAGGCGTGCCTGCCGATTGATAAATGTTCCGTCTCCAATGGAAATGGTTCCGCCGTTCCTACAGTGGAGCTTGACTCCGGGGTAGAGTCCGACATGCCCGACCGACACCCTTCCATCTCCTGCTTGAATCTCCGGCAATGGAAAACCCCGTGGACAAGCGACTGGACCATTGCCTTCGCGTCGACCGGGTAAAATCGCACCGATCAAATAAGCCGGCAGAGAGTAGTTACGTTTTTCGCTACTCAGTGCGCTTAGAAACGGCTTTATACGGTTACGGATCATTTATATACAAGAGCCAGGGCGTTGTTCAAATCGCTCGGTTCTGGTGCAAAAATATAAGAGTTCAAGGATGATTTTTCCTTCATAATGCTTCCAGCGAAATAGGTTTTGGGTCGGGTTAAGAGGCTTTTTGGCAGATTTCATGGTTGAAGTTTAAATCCTCGTATTTTTGCACCAGAACCCCTTAATCTATTTACAATGTTTGAACTGGGCATTCATTTCATATTTTGTCTATACTGGGAGGGGGTTACTCCCATCCTTTTGCGAAAGAGTCGCGAAAAATAGTAAGGGCTGTCCAACCCCACTTTTTCAGCTACCAGACGCATAGGTAAATCAGTCATTGTCAAGATTTCACAGGCAGCATCGAGGCGTCTTCTTATTAGATAGTTAATTGGACTTTCTCCAAATCTCTCTTTAAAGGTATGACGAAGGTGATCTGAACTCACGTACAAACTGCTAGCCAATTCTTTCAAATTAATCGGCTTATCAAAGTTTGCATCCAGGATATCTTGTGCTTTATGAATAAAATCAGACTGTGAGGACTCTTTAGAGCTGGGTAACTTGCTTCCCTCTTGAAGCGTCTGCTTAAGTTCTACAACCAATAAACCTGAGAGAAGATCGAGTTTATCTTGCCTGTTGTCATGCTCCGTATCAGCCATCACCTCTGAAATGCTTTTGAACAAGGCCCGGTGGACAGCGTGCAGTGGCCAAACACCTTGTGGCAGGCTTTCTGAATCACAACCACTCACCCCTACACATAATTGTACGGAAGGGGTATGGGGATGATCGTCGTGAGAGGTGTCTGGCTGACAGACGAGCACCATTCCTTCGTTGTACGACAGGCGTTGCCCCCCCTGGTTACAGTGGCCCGTTCCCTCCTTGAACCAGACGAGCTCCGTACAGGAGTGACGGTGCAGGTGACACGATTTTCCGGGTGTGCCCTCAATGCGGGCGGCAAAAATACAGTGAGCGGTTGCCATGGCGTAGCATGGTTAGTTGCGAGATCCGAATAATGCAAATTGTATCGCCACATCGTGTATTTCAATATTACGTTCTCTGCCTTATCATTTTGACTGACTAGTAGAGCGTTCCTTAAGTACTGCTGATATTCGTCCTCATCCTCGTTCTCGTCCGCGTACTCGATTCATGCGATTATAAAAGCGATTACGAGGACGAGGACCGCTCTGGCTGAGGACGAGGACGATTGCCTTAATTCACGAACGAACTACTAGATATATCCTTTGAATTTCACTTCCTATTACGGAGAACAGCATGAGCCTTTCTACAAAAGCCATAGTTTTTACTGCAATCAACGAGATTGCCATTCAAGATGTTACCTTGGGTGAATGTGGGGCTGACGATATCGTCTGCCAAACACTTTACACTTTTGTTTCGCCGGGCACAGAGTTGCGCGTTCTGGGCGGCAACTACTCCTCTCCTGATGATTTCCCCCTGATTCCCGGTTACTCCGCCATCGCCACCGTCATTGAGGTCGGGGCCAACGTCAAAGGGTTTAAGGTGGGCGATGTTGTCAGCGGTCGCAATCCCAAAGCGGTCCCGGGCATAAAGGGCATGTGGGGGGGGCAGGCCGGACATCACGTCTACAGCACCAAGGGGGAAGACAGAGCCGTGCTGCTTCCCGAAGGTGGCGACCCGTTCGACTACGTCGTCGCAGAGGTTGCCGCCATTAGTTTTCGCGGTATCGAGGCAGCACGAGCGCAGGCAGGCGAAAGCGCGGTGGTCATTGGTCAGGGTATGATAGGTTCTTTTTCGGCAGCGTGGCTCAACGATAGGGGCTGCCGCACCATCGTGTGCGACATCGACGAGGGGCGTTTAGACTTGGCCCGCAAAAGGGGAGCTGCCGCCACCGTCAACATGAAGGAGGATTCTGCCATGGAGCGTCTCGATGCCCTGTTGAACGGCGATGCCGACATCGTCGTAGAGAGCTCGGGGGTAACCCCCGGTTTAAACGCCGCCCTCAGATTGGTGCGCAAAAAACCGCAAGCATACGGTGCCGACTACAAGGTGGAGCCCATTGCTTTTTACTAAGGAGACTGGCCCCGTTTGGTCCTGCA
>CAZWQK010000323.1:0-2463 GCA_964635835.1 uncultured Pseudomonadales bacterium | reverse complement strand
GGGCATGCCCATTCTGCATGAAGGCGCTCAGTCCGCTTCATAAGCTCACTGACGTTGGCGGCGGCGTCAGGGTGAAACTCAAGCCAAGGTAGTACATGAAGGTAGTACATGGCAGTACAGCTCTCTGAGGTAACCCTGGACAAAAACCGCACCATGTTTCGGGCTTGAGAAGCCAAATCCAAACCCAAACCTAAGTCGTCAGCCGATGACGAAAAAGCGCAAAAAGACACCCCTCCAGCCAGCTTGCTTGCATCGAATGTCTTGTCAAAGGCACGTTCACTAAAAATCCACGCGCTTTTGCCACAAGGTCGTTGGATTTGCTTGGCCGCGCCACTATACTTCCGGCGGCTTCGAACCGAGCCGGATCGCGGGGATAAGGCTTTTCTTAAAACTCTATGTTTGTTGGGAGAAATGGTTCGACGCCGCCGAGGGAAGATTAAGTGAGGCGGTGACCGGTTCGTCGTGATATCCGGCCGGATGGACGACAACGCGTTGGCGCACCAGGGCTACAACGAGATCATATGTTTAAGATAAAGAAAGGGTTAGACCTACCCATTGCCGGTGCTCCCGAGCAATCGGTGATCGATGCAAAGACGGTGCGAAGTGTCGCGATCCTTGGTGAAGACTACCCTGGAATGAAGCCAACCATGGCCGTGGCGGTAGGGGATAGCATCAAGAAAGGTCAGGTTCTCTTTACCGACAAAAAGACCGAGGGTGTCGCGTTTACTGCGCCAGCATCAGGGACGGTTGCCAGTATTAATCGCGGCGCGAAACGCGCCTTTGTCAGTCTTGTTATCGAGGTTAGTGGTGATGAGGCAGTGGAGTTTCAGGCTCATGATGAGGCCGCATTAGACAACCTTGATCGCAGTGTGGCGGTAGAACAACTGCTGCAAAGTGGGGCCTGGACATCCTTGCGCACGCGACCTTTCTCGCGGATTCCAGCGCCGACCACTGTGCCCAATTCCATTTTCGTTACTGCCATAGATACCAATCCTCTGGCTGCGGATCCAAAACCTATCATCGCTGAAAGTGAGAAAGAGTTCGCCGCAGGACTGAAGGTGCTGAAGTGTCTGACCGACGGGCCAGTCCACTTGTGCCAAGACAGCGGTGAAGCGTTGGCGGCTACGGATCAAGCAGGCGTGACGAGCCACCAATTTGCCGGCCCCCATCCCGCCGGGTTGCCGGGCACACACATCCACTTCGTCGATCCTGTTGGTCCGTCGAAAACTGTGTGGTTTATTGGCTATCAGGACGTGATAGCGGTTGGCCACCTATTTTTGACCGGCAGGGTTCAAAGCGAGCGCGTTATTGCTCTTGGGGGCCCCGGGGTGACGTCGCCACGGCTGATTCGCACCTGCGTAGGAGCTAACTTAGAGGAACTGTCTGCCGGTGAATTGGCCGAAGGCGAGCAGCGGGTGATTTCGGGTTCGGTGCTGGCGGGTAGAACAGCCCGTGGACAGCAGGCCTACTTGGGTCGGTACCACAATCAGGTATCGGTAATCCCGGAAGGTCGCGAGCGCAAAATGTTTGGCTACTTGGCTCCTGGCGCAGCGATCCACTCGGTTTTCCCAGCGTTTTTATCGAAATGGATCGGTGAGAAGTCCGTGTCCTTTACCACCACCACAAACGGCAGTACCCGAGGCATGGTGCCTATCGGAACCTACGACGACGTCATTCCCATGGATATTTTGGCTACGCCGTTAATGCGTAGTTTGTTGGTTGGGGATGTGGAGAAAGCCATTGAATTGGGCTGCTTGGAATTGGACGAAGATGATATTGCCCTGTGCACATATGCGTGTCCTGGGAAGTATGAGTTCGGGCCGGTATTAAGAGACATGCTGACACAAATTGAAAAAGAGGGTTAATTCGATGGGTTTAAGGTCCTTCCTCGACGATATTGCGCCATCCTTTGAGAAAGGCGGCAAGTTCGAAGCGTTTTATCCGGCCTATGAAGCCATCGATACTGCACTGTACACACCCGCAACCACTACGTCGGGCGCGTCCCATGTGCGGGACGGCCTGAACCTAAAGCGCGTGATGATTACCGTATGGCTCTGCGCTTTCCTGCCTGTTTTTGCCGGCAGTTATTTCATAGGCTTGAACGCCAATGAAGCCATGCAGGCGCTGGGCATGACCAGCGTTGACAACTGGCGAGGTGTTTTTCTTAACGGATTGGTTAGCTACGATCCGAACAGCGTCTGGGACTGTGTGGTTCACGGTCTGGCCTACTTTATTCCACTGTATTTGACGGTTTTCATCGCAGGCATCGTCTTTGAAATCTGGTTCGCCTCGAAGCGCGGCCACGAAGTGAATGAAGGCTATTTTGTGACCTCTATCCTCTTCACCCTGTCGTTGCCGCCTTCGATCCCGCTCTGGATGGCGGCGGTGGGCGTGATTTTCGGCGTTGTCATTGCCAAGGAAGTGTTCGGCGGCACAGGCAAGAATTTCTTGAACCCAGCGCTA
>CAZWQK010000322.1:0-2469 GCA_964635835.1 uncultured Pseudomonadales bacterium | reverse complement strand
GCGGGTATGCGAGCGGTCTTTTTGTCTGCCCAAGTGGGCAGCATTGAAGATAATCGGCTGGGCGGGTGGTATGGCTACCGTATGTCGAAAGCCGCGCTAAATATGGGGATCCGCTGTTTGGCCATTGAATGCGGGCGATGGCGCAGTGAGCCCACCATTGTTGCCGTCCATCCAGGGACAACTGCGTCTAATCTGTCCAAACCCTTCACCAAAACGCGCGCTGCACCAGTGCAAAGCCCTGCCCAGTGTGCGGCCCGGCTTTATGACCTGATCGAGTCCCTCAAGCCCCAGCACACTGGGCTCTTTCTGAAGCTTAGCGGTGAGACGCTGCCTTGGTGAAGCAACTTGCCCGCTTAGAGCTCAGGTTTGCTGCAAAGGGGTACCAGGATTTCATTTTTGCGTAAGAACCAGGGCATGAAGGGCGGGTCGAATCTGGCCCATAGCGGCGCGCCGCAGGGGCTAAGGGCCATTTGCTTGATGCCTGCTAACAGCAACTCTTCGTGTTGTGCATAATTTTTCCGGCTCCAGCTGCCGCGATAGGCCAGCGCCGCGACCACAAACCCCGACTGCTGATTAATCTGCACCGCGTCATTTTGCGGGGCAGGTGCGCTTTGCTGGTCAAGTACACCGGGTAACACAAAAGAAACCGACCATTGGCCGTCTTCTGATGGCGCATCCGCCTGCTGCAACACCGGCGCGGTCATCGCTATTTTCTCCGCCCCGGCGTTGTCGCCGCTGATGTAGTTGAACAGGGGGCGGAATCCCTGGCTGCCAGCGTCGTCAAAATCCGCTGCGACCTGCACCGTCGCCAGCAGGTGTGGGCCATAGCGACGAATCTCAATTGCACCCTGGGTTGCTAATACTTGGTAGGGCAGGGTTTCAATCGCCTTGAGCGGTGCAGATAGCCCGCACAGGAGGATGATTAGGGTTAGGGAACCTGTTCGCATGGGCTGTACTCGTAAAAACCCCCAACATCCTCGACTGCGGGTGAATAGCAGATGAAATTTTGCTGGAGTTTTTGTCGCTCCGCTGGGACCCCAGCCGGCTACCGTGCCTGACGGTGATACTCAGGGTTCGGCACCATGGCGGTGCCGCTAGCGACTCGATTGGTCATATTAAAAAAGGCCGCAACGCTGGTGATGTCCCAGATGTCCCGGTCCGTGAACCCGTGGTCACGCAGTTCCTGCCGGTGGCCTTCTTCCACCGAGGCGCTAGACGTGGTCAGCAGTGCAGCAAAATCCAGCATGGCCCGCTGGCGGTCATCCAGCTCGGCGGTTTTGTAGTTCATCACCAGTTGTTCGCCCAACAGTGCACTGCCAGAAAGTTCTCGAACCGCAGCACCGTGGGCGGTGAGGCAGTAAAAGCAGCTGTTAATAGACGAGACCACTACCGCAATCATTTCCCGCTCCAGTTTGCTCAAGCCGCTGTTGCCTAGCATCAAGTCGTTGTAGAACCCCGTGAAGGCGTTGAGCTTGTCGATATCAAAGGCATAGGCCTGCAGCACATTGGGAATCATGCCGAGTTTGTCCTGACAGACATTAAAGTATTTTTTGGTAGCTTCCGGCAGTGGATCCACCATGGGGAGGTCAAGGGCAGTTGGGGTTTTCATAAGGTCTCCAGTTTGGTTTGCGGATGCTAAAACCCCGATAGGCATGAACGCAACTTGGGCGTGGCCTCTCGTGGCAGGTTCGCTAATGACCAGCGATTCTTCGAGATACAGTTGGTAGCGACCACGCTTTTAAGAAAAGTCGACCAGGGACCGAACCTGCAAGCCCGCTTGCCGGATCAGACTACTGCCGCCCAGCGCCGGTAGGTCAATCAGGGCCAACACTAAAATGTTCTCACGCTGAACATTAAAGTGATCCTACAGCAGTTCAGCGCAGGCGGTGGCGGTGCCACCGGTGGCGATGAGATCGTCAACGACAATGACACGGTCGTTAATGGTCAGGTCAGTATTTTGCTGGATTTGCAGTTCCGTGCTGCCGTATTCCAGATCGAACGTTTTGGAAAAGGTGGCATTGGGCAGTTTGTCGGGCTTCCTGGCCAAGATTAAAGGCAGGCTCAATTGATTGGCGATGGTGCCAGCAAAAATGAACCCTCGGCTTTCGATACTGGTCACGGCGGTGGGTGCGAAGTCCGCACTGATCTTCGTCATTTCCTCGCAGGCTGTCGCAAAAGCTTTGGGGGTTTCCAGCAGACTAGTAATGTCGCGGAACTTGATGCCCGGAATTGGGTAGTCATCAACACGTCGAATAAAGGGTTTTAGGTTAAACGGATCGCTCATATCAACCGTCCTGTGGTGTTTCGGGTCGCATAAAAGTAGGCGCCACCGCTAGTAGGATCGGTAGGCCCGCCAGCAAAGACCATGGGCAAAGTCAGCGGGCTAAGGGGTATTTTGGGAGGGGTATCAAGGCGCTGCGTGGCGCAACAAGATGGCGCCGTCCCTCGAGTGCCTGTACCGTGTTGCCT
>CAZWQK010000321.1:0-2471 GCA_964635835.1 uncultured Pseudomonadales bacterium | reverse complement strand
ATACCTGCCGAGCTTGAATCCCTGCCCGAGGGTTAGAGCACGCCTAGATGACCAATGTCCAGCTAAAGGCGTAACAGACGAAAAAAATCGTGCAACCGCTGATCCAAGCGATAGAGCGCATCACCTTGGCCCGTGATGTGTAGTTAATGCGTTTCATGACCCAGCGACCGTCAAACGAACCGGCAGTTGAAACCCCAATTGCTTGGATTGCAGGATACGGATGATGTCGGTGCAAACTCGAATGATGCTGAAGTTGAGTGGGCCGCGGACTAGATCCCCTATTTGGTACGCGGCGCCTTCAGCCTTGTTCTCGGCAAGAAGCCGGATGGCATTCAGGATGCGAAATTCATCGTTCGATAATCTGTTTTGGTAAAGGCTTGATATGTTCGGTCGGCGCCTTGCAGCGAGAAACATCAGGCACATGAGCTCGTCGATGTATCGAATTGCCCCAGTGCAGTCCTGATCTGAAAATTCCGATTTGAGCATGGCAAACACGCATTGTTTTTCGATCAACGCGGCCTGCCAAAGGCGTATCCCATGGAGAACGAGATGTGATCCAGGGGGTAATCGTGATGCGGTCATAAACCCTAGAGCGGGCTGCTTTGCCTCCGCGGACATGTCGTACTCCTGTGTGTCGATTTGTTAATCTTAATGATAATCATTCTCATTTAAAAGAAAAGGATTTGCGCGAAAAACAGCGAGGAAAGTTTTTCCGCTGCAACATCTCATGAGCGAGCTCATGGGCGAGATGGAAAATGCCCTGTTGCAGGCGGCTAAGACCTCAGCGGGAGGATTGTCGTGTGATATCCGTCTCTGGGCCTAATGAGCTTCTTGATCAGTAGGGCACAGTGACTAAGCCGCTGTTTCACAGCGCAAAACATTAAGAATAAAAAGGAAGGCCTATGTTCAGAAAATTGAGTTTCGTTTTCGCGCTGTTGTTGCCGATATCGGGCTTTGCTCACAACCACGCAGGTGATCCCGCGAGCATGCCTGAACGAGCGATGGCTTATGCCCAGACCGCTCCTGTGACCTATCGACCTGGCAAGGGACTGGCAGACTTGCAGTCGTGGGGAACTGCTTTTGGAGAGGTACTGACGGAATTTGGCATTGACCGAACACCCAGCACCCAGCGCTAACGCCAAGGCGGAGTTGCCCGAGGATAGACTGTGGCTGCTGGGATCAAAATGCATTAGCGTTGAGTCTCTCGACGGGAGGAGTCGATGAGCACTTTGGCAGGGTTCGGATCCCGGGGTCAATTAATTCGCAAACCGGGGCCGCCGGGGTATTCGCCAAGTAGTTCGCCAACGTCAACAGGAGAGCTGACCATGAAAGAGTTTTTAGACCGCCTGTTTGAGCGCAACCGCCTCAACCGGCGCTTGCACTGGACAACCATCGCTTCGGAGAAAGTGCTGCTGGCCATAATTGGCTTGCTTTCGGTTATTGCCAGCGCCCAATACATTGTGGGGATGTTTGAAGTCGGCGAGATAACCTTGGCGGATTTGTTCCTGCTGTTCATCTATGTCGAAATCATCGGCATGATCGGGGCTTTTTACTCCACCAACCGAATACCGGTGACTCTGCCGATTATCATTGCCATCACCGCCCTGTGCCGACTCATCATCATGCAGAGCAAGGATATGCAGGCGCTAACCCTCATTGCTGAGGCCGGCGCAGTGCTGATTCTCAGTGCGGCGGCCTACCTGATGAGCCTGAAGGACAAGATGAGCCAGGATAAGTTGGTTGAGGAAGATCGCATTGTCGATCAGGATGACGTTCCCGGGGAATCTGCGAAGGCAGAAAAACCAGAATAGCAATCGGATTTACAGGCTCTGGCAAAAGAGGCCAAAACTGCAGCGCTACACAACTGCAGAGACACTGAAATGCAGCGATAAATAGCAGAGTTGAACAAACTGAGGTAACGAAATGAGTGCATACAAACTACTGATTAACGGTGAGATGGTAGACGGCGACCTGACCATGGATGTGGTGAATCCTGCCACGGAAGAAAAGCTGGCCGATTGCCCGCGAGCCTCTGAGGCCCAGTTAGACGCTGCGGTTGCCGCGGCTAAGGCAGCGTTTCCAGCCTGGTCCAAGACCGCCATTGATGAGCGCAAAGCCGTTGTGCTGAAAATTGCCGACGTGGTGGAAGCTAACGCTGCTGAGTTGGCCCAGCTGTTGACGAAGGAACAAGGCAAACCCTTAGAAGACGCCACCACTGAGGTTTACGGCGTGGCCGCTTTTTGTCGCTACTTTACCTCGCTGGATCTTCCGGTAGAGGTGTTGGAAGACAGTGAAGGCCGCAGGGTGGAAGTGCACCGCAATCCCTTGGGCGTGGTCGGGGCGATCGTGCCTTGGAACTTTCCGCTGATCGTAATGGCCTTTAAATTGCCGCCGGCTTTGATCGCTGGTAACACTTTGGTCATCAAGCCAGCACCAACAACACCACTAAGTACCCTGCGCATTGCCGAGCT
>CAZWQK010000320.1:0-2484 GCA_964635835.1 uncultured Pseudomonadales bacterium | reverse complement strand
AACTTTGTCGCCATTCACTGGCGAGCGGAAAACCACTCCTTGCTCATTTAATTTGCGCAAGTCACCCAGGCTGAACACCTGAAAGCCGCCGCTGTCCGTCAGGATAGGCCCAGACCAACCCATAAATTCATGCAACCCCCCCAACTTGCGGATCTGCCGATCGCCAGGCCGCAGCATTAAATGGAAGGTATTCCCCAAGAGCATCTGGGTGCCGGTTGCGCTTAGATCCACAGGCGTCATACCTTTCACCGAGCCATAAGTGCCGCAGGGTTGGAAAACCGGCGTTTCTACCGTGCCGTGGGGTAACTGCAGGCGCCCACGCCGTGCAGATCCATCAGTTGTTAGCAAATCAAACACTTTTGTCCTCGGGTTATTTGTGGCGTCCGCCATTAATTAATCACTGTCGCGATGCAGGAACATCGCGTCACCAAAACTGAAAAATCGATACTCTCGCTCTATCGCGGCAGCATAGGCCTCGCGCATCCGCTCTACACCAGCAAAAGCGCTGACCAGCATAAGTAAGGTGGAACGGGGCAAATGGAAATTGGTAATCAGCGCCTCCACCACATTGAACTTAAATCCAGGGGTAATAAACAGCTGGGACGCTGCAGAACCAGCCTGGACCTGCCCTGATGCCAATGCCGCACTCTCTAACGCACGCACAACCGTAGTCCCAACCGCCACCACACGTCCCCCACTGGATTGGGTACGACGAACATCTGCTACTGCACTTTCCGGTACCTGATAGTGCTCTAAGTGCATTTGATGTTGCGACAGATCATTCACACGAACCGGCTGAAAAGTGCCCGCGCCCACATGCAAAGTAAGCGTGGTCGAACTTATGCCGGCAGATTGAAGCTGCGCTAACAGGCCCTCACTGAAGTGCAGACCCGCCGTGGGCGCTGCTACTGCACCAGGCACTGCGGCAAAGACGGTTTGATACCGTTGGGCATCTTGTTCTGGCTCAGCCAATTCAGCACCCCGTTGGATATACGGTGGCAACGGCAGTTCGCCATAGGACTCTAGAAAATCGAAGACCGGCTGAGGAAATTGCAGCAGATAAAATTCACCTTCTCGACCAAGGCACAACACCGACTGGTCAGCAATCAGCAGGTGCCGCCCTTCTTGCAAAGGCTTACTAACCCGGACCTGGCATAGCGCACGGTTGCTAGCGCCGCTGCCATCCTCGAGCACACGCTCAAGCAGTATCTCAGCGGCACCACCGGTTTCTTTCTTGCCGTGTAGGCGCGCTTTCACAACTTTAGTGTTATTGAGCACCAGCAAGTCACCCGGCCGCAGCACACTGTGCAGTTGACTAAACATCAAGTGATCCAAGCCATCTGGGCGCACATGCAATAACCGCGATCCATCGCGCTGGGTTGATGGCTGCTGCGCGATCAAACGCTCGGGCAGGTCATAATCGAAATCTGACAATAACATTGGCTTTACTGACCAAATGAAAAGGGACGGCTATTGTAACTGGTGCGGGCCTTGGGCAGAATGCTCGCCTTCGCATAAGCAAGCCCTGCCCGGGTGGCGAAATTGGTAGACGCAGGGGATTCAAAATCCCCCGGTGGAAACACTGTGTCGGTTCGAGTCCGACCCCGGGTACCATTCGCAGACTTCATCCCCTGCTACGCAGTACCCTATCTTCGATAGGGGGATTCAAAATCCCCCGGTGGAATAACGTTCCAAGGCAACGTTTACTGTGTCGGTTCGAGTCCGACCCCGCGTACCAGCTTCCTATTTCAAATATTTCCCAAGCTTTTGAAATCGCCCATGTCCTTCCGAACATGAACAGGGGCGGTAGGCGAAGTGGTAGACATTTCTCATCCGAAATACGCCATTGGTTTTTCAATAGCCCCAAATAGCTTTCCTCTGACTTGCCGCACATCATCAACAGCGTCTGGTATGCCGAGGCGCTTTGGTCTCGCCCTCTTCCTGCTATCTTTGTCTTGGTTGTGTTTTATGATGATCGGTGAAAATAGCCGAATAGCAGAAGAGCTTATGTCTGACTATCCTCCTGAGATAGAGGTCGAACACCAAAAAAATGGCGTTGTCGTCGCCACATTAAACCGACCAGAAGTGCTCAATGCCCTGAACGGCGCCATGCGCCTAGGGATACGCCAGCTCATCACCGAGGTGAATGCTGATCCCTCGGTTAGAGTACTGGTGTTAACCGGTGCGGGCAGTGCTTTCTGCTCAGGCGCGGACCTAAGGGCAAAGGACAGCCGGCCCTGGCCTCGCGGCCCCGCAGACCCGGAATTTTCGTGGTGCGTAGATTTATTGCAGATGCCAAAGCCGACCATTGCCGTAGTCAATGGCGTTGCCGCGGGCGGCGGTTTGGGCATTGCTCTCCTATGCGATTTTCGCTTTTGTTCACAATCTTCTCGACTACTGCCAATTTGGGCAAAACGAGCCATTCATCCTGACGATCTAGTCACCTGGACCCTGCCGAAATTAGCCGGCTATAGTCGAGCACTA
>CAZWQK010000319.1:2086-2500 GCA_964635835.1 uncultured Pseudomonadales bacterium | reverse complement strand
AGCCGGTAGCGGTTTAACGCCATCATGGCGGTTTCGGTGCCGGAAAAATAAGCCGACAGCAAAACCATCAGGCCAATGGTCAGCAACAGATAGCTGGTAGGGTAGTTACTTATGTCCATGGTGATAAATCAGCGGTGGATAGAGGATCAAAGCAGGTATTCGATGACAAACTTGCTGCCCAGGTAACCCAGCAGCAGCAGCGCAAAGGCCGCCAGGTTCCAGCGCACGGCGATAACGCCGCGCCAACCGAACACGTGATGCCCGGCCAGAAAGCCTGCGTAGACCAGCCAGGAAAGCGAGGTGAGCACGGTATGGTGCACCAGGCGCTGGTCGAACATGTTTTGCAGGAAGATCACGCCGGTGGCAATGGATAAGGTCAGCAGCGCCAGCCCGATCCAGAGGATGTTGATGAAC
>CAZWQK010000319.1:0-2076 GCA_964635835.1 uncultured Pseudomonadales bacterium | reverse complement strand
AGACCGATCAGTCCCCGCTGCAAAGAGCGCAGCCGGCGTTCCTGAACGGCAATAAGCACCGACTGCAAGGCCGCGGTCATGAGTGCCGCGTAGGCGCTGATCGACAGCAAAATATGGCTGATCTGGCTGCTATCCAGGGGAATGGGTTGAGTGTGCCCCGGCGCGACGGCAATCAGCCCTAACAGGTTGATCATGACGAAGGGCAAGAGCAGCAATAACAAACCGTCTGCTTTGACCTTAATAGAGCTAATGGCCACAACCAACAGCATCACCGTGACGACGAGGTTACTGACACCCAGCAAGCTCAGGGTTAGCGTATTGGTGCCGCCAAACTGAATGAGGCTGTTTTGGGTAACAACCCAGTGGCCCAGCAAGCCCGTTAAGGCGATGACCAGAGCCGAGTTCAGGCCTGCCGTGGTGTTGTCATCGCCAGCCGCCAAAACGTCCTGGGAACGCCGCGCCTGCTGCCGCATTAGCAGCCAAAACGCCAAGGCGTAGCAGGCCAGGGCAAGGCAGAAAGCCAGAAGGGTGAGATTGTTCATGGTACCTGTACATGTCGCTGGGAACTGTGGTCTGCTAGCGTGTAAAAGTTAGGTGCCCGCGTAGTTGATGGACTGGAAGTTTGTCACATTGTCCGAGTACCGTGAAGTGGCGGAACATAGCGATCTGGGCCATGGCGTCTAGCGGGGGCAGGCCACGCTGTCGGAAGAGTCACCAGCCCTAGCCCAGAAAAGCCCCAGTCCAGAAAAGACCCAGCCCAAAAAGATACAGGTGCAGCTGGGCCAGTTGCAGCTAAACTCAAGTCTTGCAACATCAGCTCGGGAGAGGCACTCGTGAATCTGATCCTGGATATCGTCACGTTTTTTAGCGCACTGTTGATCGTCCTGTTTGGCCTGGGTCTGTTAACCATTGCCGGGTTTTACGTGATTGATCGGCGGCAAACACAGCACTCCCTGCGCCGGAACTTTCCGGTTCTGGCCAGATTCCGATACCTCTTTGAAAAACTTGGCGAATTCTTTCGGCAGTACTTTTTCGCCATGGACCGAGAGGAGCTGCCCTTTAACCGGGCCGAGCGCAGCTGGGTTTATCGGGCGGCAAAGGGCGAGAAAACCACGGTAGCCTTTGGCTCGACCCGGGATCTCAGGCCGGTAGGCACGACGTTATTTGTGAACTGTGCCTATCCCACCCTGGACGAGGATGTCCAGGAGCCCAGGCCGCTGGTTATCGGTCCCCATTGCGCCAAGCCCTACGCCACAGCAGCTTTTTTTAACATTTCCGGTATGAGCTATGGGGCTATTTCCCGTCCGGCGGTGCAGGCTCTTTCCAGAGGCGCAGCAAAAGCAGGCATCTGGCTGAATACCGGCGAGGGCGGTCTCTCCGCGTCTCACCTTGAGGGCGGGGCGGACATCGTTTTTCAAATCGGCACAGCGAATTATGGGGTACGGGACAGCACCGGCGCGTTGGATGATCAGCGCTTGCTGGCCATTGCGGCTCACGAGCAGGTGCGCATGTTCGAAATCAAGCTGAGCCAGGGCGCCAAGCCCGGTAAAGGGGGGATTTTGCCTGGGGCCAAAGTCAGCGCCGAGATAGCAGTGATCCGGGGTATACCCCAGGGTCAGGATTCCATTAGCCCGAACCGTCAGCCAGCCATTAGTGGCCCCGGGGAGCTGCTGGATTTCATTGCCCGAGTGCGTGACCTTACCGGCAAGCCCGTTGGTTTTAAGGCGGTTATCGGGGCCTCGGATTGGCTACAAGAACTGTGCGAGCTGATCCGCCAGCGGGGCATCGAGAGCGCTCCAGATTTCATCACCATCGATAGCGCCGATGGCGGCACCGGCGCAGCGCCGGCCAGCTTGATTGACTACATGGGGCTGCCGCTGAAGGAAAGCCTGCCCCTTGTGGTGAACACGCTGAATCAGTTCGGACTGCGCCAGCGCATTGCAGTGATTGCCAGCGGCAAGCTCACCAATCCCGGTCAGGTGGCCTGGGCCCTGTGCGCCGGGGCGGACATTGCGGTGTCAGCCCGGGGGTTTATGTTGTCCCTGGGCTGCATCCAGGCGCTGCAGTGCAATCAAA
>CAZWQK010000318.1:0-2503 GCA_964635835.1 uncultured Pseudomonadales bacterium | reverse complement strand
TCCTACAACCGGCTCCAGTAACCGCAGCGCAATGGGTAACGGCCCGAGAATGATGGTTCCGAGGAAAATTCCAACGGCCACATTTTTCTTGCTTCTCCCGACAGCGAGAAACGGGCCGAGAAATGCAAAGAAAATTACGGTTACCGCCTGACCGATGGGAAAGGATGCAATTTCGTTCGGCTGCCACTGCCACAAATAGGCATTGAAGTAGGTTCCAGCACCAGTATCGATACCAATTAGCAGGGCGTAAATGCAGCCGGCAAGAAAAAGCACGATCCAGGATCTGTTTGAGAGCGTTTGTTTTGCCTCAGAAAAAAATTCTCTCAGATTAAAAGTGCGGGCCGGCGGCACATAGAGGCTGGGTATTAAATGATGGGTGCCTAAGGTGGTAACCAGGGTGCTAACAAAAATACCCAGGCCGCCCCAGAAAGCCAAAAGCTGATAACCGGAAGCACTGAAAAAACTGTCATCGAGAAAGAAAGCCATGTGGATGGCCGACATGCCTGCACTGCCAATCCAGCCGAAGGCCATTCCCATACCGGCAATTTTGCTGCGCTGGTCGTAGTCCTTGGTCAGTTCAGGCGCAAGAGCCGAGCGCGGCACCTCGTAAAAAGTCATCGCAATGCGCATGCAGATCATCAAAATCAGCAGGCGCAAAAACAGCGCTGTGTCCGAGATTTCCCCTGGATCCTGCAAAATAAGGTAGTAGCACAGAGAGAATGGAATCACCGCCAAATACATAAACGGATGCCGCCGCCCCCATCGGGTGCGCGCACGATCGGACAATACACCAATCAAAGGGTCGGACACTGCGTCTACGACAAGTGCTACAGCAATGGCCGAAGACACCAACAATGCATCGAGGCCTAGGACTTGGTTGTAGTAGATCAGCAGCCAGGTCCCGAGCAGGCCATTTTTTATACCTACCCCAATCGAACCAAAAGAATATACCCAGAGCGTTTTACCTTGGGCGCGCTGTGCTTGACTCAATGCTTCCTGCAATTCTTCAGACCTTCCGCTGGCTTTGGGTTATCGAAACGTGACGAACAATCGTATACCATTAGTACACTAAATAGGACTCAAGGTTCTGGTAAGATTTCGACCGATAACCAAGCTTCTGTCTGAGCTAAAAGCCCAGACTTCCGCAGATGGGTTCTCTGTCGAGTACCCGAGCGACACAGACGCAAACCAAAAACTGGAGGTCTCCAACACCGTGCCCATGCAAATACAGGGATCCGTAGAACCCGGCTTTGAATCACTAAAGCAACAATTAGCAGATAATCTATCGGCATCTGCCGACAACAGTGCCCAGCTGTGTGTCTATGTTGGGGAACAATGTGTTGCCGACCTCTGGGCAAGCACAGCCGGCGATTCAACATTCAACGGTGACACCCTTGTTAATGTGTTCAGCAGCGGCAAAAGCCTCGAATCAATTTTGTTAGGGATGCTGGTGGACCGTGCCGACCTTGATTTCAGCGCACCCGTGCAAACTTACTGGCCGGAATTTCAGGGCCAGTCCAAGGATAAGCTGCTGGTCGCCGACGTGATGCGTCACGAAGCGGGCCTGGCGCAGCTCAATACCAGCGTTTCGCCCCAAGACCTTTACCCCAGCGCAGTGCACAAAAATGTCCTGGGGCAGGTGCTGGAAACTCATCCGCTAGCCTTTCCCGCGAACTCGGCTTCTCCACGGGAATATCACGCGATTTCACGTGGCTGGATCGCTAACGAAATTTTTCGCCGGGTGGATCCGGAGCATCGCACTATGGGTGAGTTCCTGCGGAAGAACCTCAGCGAACCCTTGGGGCTTGATGTTCACATTGGCCTGACAGCGGATGAGTTCAAGGGAATCAGTCCGATAACCGTTCGGCCACTTAAAGCACAACTATTCGAGGGCATTAGGTCCAGCAGCTTCGCAGCAAAAATCGGGCTAACCCCAGCAGCCATCTTCAGGCGCTTTTGGCGCATGCGCGGAACCATTCGCAATGCGCGTTCAAGTCGGCGCCCTCTTCCCATTCAGGGTATGGCTGCTGCGGGCATGAAAATGTTTGATGCAGAATCACTTGCCAAGGCGGAAATCTCGTCAGCCGGGGCAAAAGCCAGCGCGCGAGGTTTAGCAAAGCTTGCGGCAATCATGGCTAACCGTGGGCAACTTGGCGGCACTAAGATCCTGAGTCCGGAAGCCTGGGAGCAAATTCATGCCAACCCCGTGAATCGACAAATGGTCGGGCTGGATACGGTATTCACTCAAGGCGGATTGGCTCAATTCCAGCAGACCGAGGCCCAACCAGAATCACTGGAGGCCGCGTTAAACCACGGTCGAGAGGGGTTTTTTGGGTGGATCGGGCTTGGTGGCTCGGTCTTTCAATGGCATCCAGAATTACGTATCGGGTTTGCCTACGTGCCAACAGCTTTAAATCCTATCGATTTCTTGAATGAGCGCGCTAAAGCCTATCAACAAGAAACCTTGCGGTGTGTCCATGCCATGCTCGCCTGATTGCTTTAG
>CAZWQK010000317.1:0-2530 GCA_964635835.1 uncultured Pseudomonadales bacterium | reverse complement strand
CCTCTGCTCTACCAACTGAGCTATCTGGCCAAGAAGAACATGCCTCGAGGGGTCTCGAGCAAGGCGCGTATTAAAGCCGTGTGGCCGCTCAGCGTCAACTCTCCCTTGGCGCTTCGCCCTGTGGCGCCTGATAACCTTCAGGCGTGTCAGTAGCCTGGTTGGCAAAGTACCGCCACATTTGCTCGGTCAAATACGTACGGGTGGCAGGTTCGATCAAACTCAGGTGTTTTTCGTTTATCAGCATGGTCTGTAGCGCTTGCCACTCCTGCCATGCCTGAGCGGAAACTTCTTTGAGTAGCCGCTCACCCATGGGGCCGGGCAGCGGCGCGCGCTCCAGCGCTGGCAGCTCTTTGCCATAACGACTGCAAATTACGGTTCGGGCCATGGGAATCTCTGGTGTAAAAGAGGCGGTAGTTTAGCGCGTTGCCTTTGTGTGGTCAGCGCTTACTGAGTTCTATGATTCGTTGGCTTCCAGCAAACGCAGGGCTGCTGCAGACAGTCCCATTGTGTCGCCACTCTCCTGCATTCTTTGGACGTCTACCCAGCGTTGTGCGCTGTCCTGCAGCATTGAGGGTTGGCGCTTCAGCGAGATGTGGACCGGCTCTATGTCCAGGTGAAAGTGGCTGAATGTATGGCGAAACGGTTGGCCGTCCCGGGTTTGCAGTACGTCTTCCGGGTGGATGCCCTGGCTCTGCAAAAACGCATCCGTTGATGTTTCCATTGACCGCTCGGGCGGATTCCAAAGACCGCCCCAAATACCGGTTTGCGGTCGTTGCTCTAGCAGGGTCTGCTGGTTGGGTGAAGAGACGACGAAGAATCGTGCCTGGCGCACGGGTTTCGGAGTGCGCTTTTTTTTCGCCGGCAACTGCGCCACGCGATTGGTCGCCAAGGCTTGGCAGCGGTCGCTGAGCGGACAACGCTGACAATCAGGACGGCTGCGCTGACACAGGGTGGCACCAAGATCCATAATTCCCTGGGTGTAGTCGGCAACTTGCTGCGTTGGCGTGTGTTGCTCGGCAAGCTGCCACAGCGTGCTGCTGACAGCTGCCTGGCTATAGTGGCCGTCAACGGCGTGAAAACGAGTAAGCACGCGCTTGACGTTGCCGTCCAGGATGACCCCTCGTTGGCCCATGGCAATGGCGCGTATGGCGCCTGCGGTTGATCGTCCGATGCCGGGCAGCGCCTCCAGTTGTTGCTGATCCCGGGGCAGCTCCCCGTTGTGCGCAGTCGTGACGATCTGAGCCGCTTTATGCAGATTGCGCCCGCGGGCGTAGTAGCCAAGGCCGGTCCAAAGGTGCAGGACTTGGTCAATATCTGCCTCAGCTAGGTCTGTCACGTCGGGAAAGCGCTGCATAAATCGCTGGTAGTAACCGACGACGGTGGCGACCTGGGTTTGCTGCAGCATGACTTCGGAAACCCAAACCCGATAGGGGTTTATATTTGCTTGCCAAGGCAGATCCTTGCGCCCGTGCTGCTCAAACCATGCAAGTAAATGTTGGGCAAACCAATCCATTCGCCATTGTGATGTTAGCGCCCGAACAAGTTCAACAGTTGCTTTGCACTGTCTCGCAGTTCCTCGGGAAACTTATCCTCCAGCCCGTCCAGCAGCGAATCTTGCAGCTTTTCTTCCACAAACCGTCTGGTTTCTTTTTTGATGAGATCCTTGGCCATGGAGAGCGCTGCGCCGCGATCCGGGCCACAATCCGGCGCGCCAGCAGGGCCTTTGCAGTAGAAGGGGAGCCGTAGATCCGTTAACGCCGGACCAACGCTAATGGCGTTTTGAGTCGAGGCCTCGCCGATAATGAGGTTGCCCTTAAGATCGAGTGCGCCAGAGCTTTGCGCCATGGTGCCAGTCATGTTGACCTGCAGGTTATCTAAGGTCGCCGCCAGTTCCGTTTGTTCGTTTTGCAGGGAGCCAGCTACCGCAAGTTTTTGGTACTGCAGAATATCGGGCAGTGAGGCCGCATAGTCTTTGTCGCCGATCAAGGCACTCATGCCGGCAATGGTCTCTTTCAGCTTGCGAATATCCACCCGGCCATTTTCTGCATTTAGAGTGGCCTCAAGACGCCCCCCGGTAAGGCTGGCCGAAACTTTGCTTTCCGGCCAAGACAGGCTGTTGAGCTGGAACTGGTCGGTGATGCAATCCAGCTGACTGGTGTAAGCGTTCAGCGCATCGGTTTGCTCGCTAGCGCCACCAATTTCCTGCAGCCTGCCACTACATGAGCCGGACAGCGGTGCTTCTTCAATGCGAGTTCTGATGTCGGCCTTAACCAAGGTTAGGTCGGATAATGTGCTCTGGGGGTCTTTTGCCGACTGTCGCAGTCGGTAAATCATGTCGCCGGTGATATCCACCGGCGCCGAACCCTGGCGGATTTCACTGGGTTCAGGAGCCTGCAAAAACACCAGCTGCGCTTGGAATGGCGTTGTTGCCCCTAGGGTAAAGTCCTGCATGGTGAATCGCTGCAGGCGAAAGTCGGCGTCTTTGATTCGCACTTGGTTGAGGACTAAACGGGCCAAGGTCCACGATTCG
>CAZWQK010000316.1:0-2530 GCA_964635835.1 uncultured Pseudomonadales bacterium | reverse complement strand
AGCGCTGGCGAAAACCTTCGTGCCCCTGCTCATCGTCTTTCCCGGCTTGCTGGCCCTGGTGATGATGGCCGAGATCGAATATCCGGACATGGCCTTACCCTGGGTAATCAAAAATGTGCTGCCTGTTGGCGTTTCGGGCCTGATGTTCGTCGCCATCATCGCTGCCCTGCAGTCCTCTATCGACTCCAGCATCAATTCCACAGCCCTGATGATTACCCGGGACATTCGCCATGTGCTGATCAAAAACACCAGCCCCGATGCGGACTTGAAGATCGGTCGCTTTCTTACCCTGGCGCTGTTGCTGACGACCATGTCTATTGCACCCTACATTGGCGACCTTGGCGGTATTTTTAATTTTCTACAGTTCCTGCTGTCGCTATTTCAGGGCCCTATGTTGGCACTGCTGCTGCTCGGCGCCCTGACGAAACGAGCAACCCCCGCCGCTGGCATTTTTACCTTAGTCAGCGGTGTTGTCCTGGCCGCCTTTTTTTCAGTGGCCTTGGACATGAACCTGCTGTACGTCGCCTTTTTCAGCTTTTGCTATGCCCTGCCCGCCCTGTGGATCGTCAGCGGCTTTACCGCCCCCCACAGTGATGAACACCTGCAAAACTTAACCTACTCACCGTGGGCCAGGCGATGAGAATCAACTTAGCTATTACCCATTGGAGACACTGATATGGATCTACCCATTGTCTGGGGCAATTACATCTCCATCGCGCTGTTCTTGATCCTCGGCGTTGGCGTATGGACGATCCCCAAATCCGCCGTGGTGCCAGACGAATACGCGGATCAAGGGTGGCGGGATTTACGCTGGTGGGCTACGGGTTTGATCGGCTTCCAAATTCTGCTTTATGGCTATCTTTAACCGTCCTTCAGACCGCAACAATGCGTGACAATCAGACACCCACAGACAACCCCGAGCAACGCCAAAACATTGTGCTTATTGGCATGCCCGGCGTGGGCAAAAGCACTCTGGGAGTACTGCTTGCTAAAGCACTGGGTTACGACTTTTTGGATACGGACCTTTTGATCCAGCGTCGCGCCGGCCAGACCCTTGCCGCTTACCTGAAGAGCCACGACTATCGCGCCTTGCGTCAATTGGAGGCTGAAGTTATCCAAAGCCTGAACTGCGGTGCCACGGTAATCGCTACCGGCGGCAGTGCCGTACACAGTACCGACGCCATGACGCACCTGCGCGGCTCGGGGCTTATAGTCTACCTGCGCTGCCCCATCGAAACGTTGTCCGCTCGAATCGCCAGCATGACCGACCGGGGCATCGCTGCGCCGCCGCAGCAAACTCTGGCGCAAATCCAGGCAGAGCGCAGCCCACTTTATGAAGCATTTGCCGATATCACTCTAGACCTTGCAGATACGTCCTCCTCTACGGCTCTAACCGCGCTGCTGGCAGTGCTGCCGCAACGCACTTAGCTGCTACCTCTATCAATATCTGCAGCGACCAAACATAGGGCTGGCTCAGGCACAAGGGCGGCGTTGCTATACAACGGGGGGCTGCAAATGGATAATCACTCGCTTCGCGCCACGGCTATTGCAGTTATCTGAAACGGGCAAAACCAAGCCGGCTGACCCAGCGCACTATCGTAATAACCAATAACAATGAAAGGATCATCATGGGGGACATCGAAAAACTGGCGGAATCTGTAGCATCTTTGCAGGCGTCTTTTGAAGCACACCGATATATCTGCAGCGATGAAATCGCCACGGCGGTTTTTTTAGCCTACCAACTGCGCAAACCCATTTTGATCGAGGGGCCACCTGGCGTGGGCAAAACCGAGCTCGCGAAAACCGCGGCAGAGATGTTCGCTCTGCCCTTGATTCGCCTGCAATGTTACGAAGGTCTTGACGAATCCAAAGCAATCTACGAATGGAAGTACGGCAAGCAGCTGCTCTATACCCAGGTGCTGAAAGAAGCACTGAACGAAGTGCTGGGAGGCGCTAAGGGTTTCAGAGAATCGGTGCAGCAGCTCCACAACTTTGGCGACATCTTCTTCTCCGAGGAGTTTCTGGAGCCACGGCCGCTCATGAAGGCACTGAAAGAGGAAGACGGCTGCATATTGTTAATCGATGAGATCGACAAAGCCGACCACGAATTCGAGTCTCTGCTGCTGGAGATTTTGTCCGACTATCAGCTGTCCATTCCGGAAATCGGCACCATTAAGGCAGCCTCGGAGCCGCCTCTGGTGTTCCTGACGTCTAACAACACGCGAGAGATTTCGGACGCGCTGAAGCGACGCTGTCTGCACCTGTACATTCCTTTTCCCGACGTGGAGATCGAGCAGCGCATTATTGCCGCCCGGGTACCTGAGATTCCGCCCGCACTGCAAAAGCAACTGGTGGCATTTATTCACGAGCTGCGAAACCTGGACCTAAAGAAAATGCCGGCAATTTCGGAAACCATTGACTGGGCTCGCACCTTGGTGCTCCTCCACGCCGAAGCGCTGGATGCGAACATGGTGAAAGACACCCTTAACGTTATTCTCAAGTTCCAAGAGGACATTGATAACGTGAAAAG
>CAZWQK010000315.1:0-2535 GCA_964635835.1 uncultured Pseudomonadales bacterium | reverse complement strand
CAAGGTAAGCTTCAGTAAACATATATAGGTCCTTTACCTGATCACCCTATCGGGTTGCCGGCATTTTCTGCGTGCTCAGCAATTAGCCCGGCGCTTTGCTCCTCGATAGTGTGGAGTACATCCTTAGAAAGCCCCTGCACAAATTGGTGAAGCAGTGTGGTCGGTATTGCCACGGTGATACCCAGTACTGTGGTCATCAAGGCTGTGGAGATACCCCCGGCCATAGTTTTCGGATCGCCTGTGCCGAACAGCGTGATCGCTTGGAAGGTCTCAATCATACCGATAACCGTTCCGAGAAGACCCGCAAGTGGTGCCACGACGGAGATCACCTGAATAAAGGAGATCCCCTTGGTTAGATCAGGCGTTTCGCCCAAGATCGCCTCGCCCATCTTGAGCTCTAGCGTCTCGACATCGACGTCTTTATTTTCTTCGTAGACACTGAGCACTCTGCCAAGTGGATTATCGCGGCTCGCGGTAGCGGTTTCACGCTGCGCAGTCACCTGACGCTTCGTTAGGAACAGTGTAATGCCACGCCAAATCGCGAAAAGGACCGTGACTATACCGAACCAGATGATGATCGCGCCGATTGGCCCACCCTGACCATCTGTGAATCCGGATGTTGGCGAACCAACCCGCTCTGCAAGAGTCGCGGCTTGAATCAATAGAGCCAGCAGTGAGCCACGAGTCGGGTCTACTGAGAACTCAACGATTTCGCCAGGCTGTGCTTCTTGTAGCGCTTCGGCAGTACTGGTATGACGACCTGCAGGTTGCCGCGCGATTTCAGTGATCGTTTGTGTGTCGACATTCCATTGCAGGTATTCCCCACCGCCCAGTAAGGCAAAGGAACCTACTCGAACGATGTCGGTATTATCTTTGTCCCCAGACAAACGCGTGATCGTTCCTGGGTATCTGGAAACCTTGCCAGACTCGGTCATCTCTCGCTGCAACTCGAACCATAGCGACTCCATCTCGTCGATGCTGGCCAGCTGGCTAGAAGTACCCATTTTCTTCGCTAGATCGCCGAGGAATTCTCCGCGGTTCGGGTATTGGCTGGAGATTAAAGACCCTTCAAACAGTCCTCGGGTGTCGCCCGCAACCTGCTGGAGTACGCCGAATAGTTCACGCAAACTGCCTAGGCGCTTATCCAACTGTTCTTGCAAGTCACCAATACGAATTTCATTCTCTTCGAATGTGGTTTCCAAACGGTCTGACCGACGCTGCTCGCGTCTTCGCTCTTCTTTGGCATCCTGCAGCATCTTGGCCTGGTTGGCTTTTTCCGCCGCAAACTTGCGCTCTCGAGCACTGTGCTCTTTAGATTCAACAACGCGACGCTGCTGCACGTTGTCTAGCAGTTCGTCAAGGCTACTGGCTTTAACAACTTCTAGGTCGCTGGCCGCTGGCGCAGCCTCTTGTGCGACCACCGGTTGCGCGAAAAGGGTAATGGCTGCAACGAGGGCGGCCGCCGCGAATTTAACTTTCATCATAACCAATCTCATTGTGCTGCCTCCGCGCCTCTAATTGGAAGGCTTAACATGTCGATCGACGCCTGCTGGCGTGCCATACGAATGCCTTGTCGGACTGAACCCTCGTAGCTCGCGTCCACAGCTTCGTAGACGCCTCGGTCGACGTTCCAATGGCCCGTTTCTTCACCGTCAGGAGTCTGGTAGACCAATGCAATACGACCTACTTTGAGCATATCCACTTGGCGCTCAACACCATTGAGCATGATGGTTGTGCCGTAGGTTTCCATGGTACGTCCATATTCATTCTCAATCTGGAATGCTCGCAGCACCTGTGAGAACTTTTCTGACACAGCGACGTCTGCGCGATCCATAATTTCTCGCAGTCGTTCAATTCGATCACGGCGCTCGTCCAGCAAAAACGGCACATCGAGCTCCACGAACTGCTCAAGGCCGTCAATCATGCGCAGCATCAAAGGCGTAATTTGACGCTCTATAACTGTCACCTCGTCGATTGATGAAGAAAGCTGAGCCATTTCTTTCTCTTGATTCGCAATCTGCTTTTCCAGCTGTCGGTTGTAAACCCTAAGGCCTTCAATCTCCTTTAGGACGATCTTGTACTCGCTGAGGAGCTTTCTGGTGTCCTCGTTAAGCGCGTCGATTTTTGCCTGAGATTTTTTGGCATTCACATTCATGCGTTCTGCAACTTGAAAAATATCATTCAATGTCGCTGCATAAACTGAGGCACCCAACATAGTCGTGGCAACGGCCAGAACCATCGCTGATAGCCTTCGTATATGTTTTTTCATCACAACTTCCTACTGGAACATCTATGGAATTTGCTCGACTGGCTACTGGCAGGTCGTATTAACCCGAAATCGAAAGAATTTCTTCCAATCCATTAACCACTTGTGCAAATAGTTTTAAGCAGGCCAAACCCAACAGAGAAACCTGCCGAGTCTAGGCTGTCTGGGGGCGTTCTCCAGCGGCTTTAACCTCAAGTAACCGCTACCTCTAGACGATGGCTGCCCCCTCGCCGATTCGCAGGCCGAAGCATCAACAAACGCCTACGGGA
>CAZWQK010000314.1:0-2540 GCA_964635835.1 uncultured Pseudomonadales bacterium | reverse complement strand
CGAAAGCACGAATTAGCGTGAAGTTGGGTGCTGAAATTGGCGTTGGTACCGTTGCCGCGGGTGTCACCAAGGCGCGGGCAGACCATATTGTTATTGCTGGCGATTCCGGCGGCACCGGCGCATCGCCGCTGACCTCAATCAAGCACGCGGGCGTGCCCTGGGAGCTTGGTATTGCCGAAACACATCAAACCCTGGTAATGAACAACCTTCGCTCCCGCGTTGTGCTGCAAACCGACGGACAGATCAAAACCGGCCGGGACGTTGCCATTGCCGCTTTGTTGGGCGCTGAAGAATATGGGTTTGCAACAGCGCCACTAATTGCCCTTGGCTGCATCATGATGCGCAAGTGTCACCTCAACACCTGCCCGGTTGGCATTGCCACCCAGGACCCGGAGCTGCGGAAAAAGTTCAACGGTGAGCCCGAACACGTCGTGAACTACCTGTTCATGGTGGCCGAAGAAATGCGCCACATCATGGCGGCACTGGGACTACGTACGGTGAACGAAATGATTGGCCGTGCAGATCTGCTGAAAACCGACGACGCTATTTCCCACTGGAAATCCGAGGGTATCGACCTCACCGCTATTTTGGCCCAGCCAGAGATCCCCGATGAGTTTTTAGGCAGTTACGCCATCCACGATCAGGATCATCAGCTGGACCGGGCGCTGGATAACCAGCTCATCGAACTGGCAGCCCCAGCGCTGCAGCGAGGCGAACAGGTTCGGGCGGAGCTACCCATCATCAATACCAACCGCGTGGTTGGTGCCATGCTGTCCAACCAAATCATTGCTCAGGTCGGCCCGCAAATGCTGCCCGACAACACCCTGCACTTTAAGCTTAACGGCAGCGCCGGTCAGAGCCTCGGCTGCTTCTTGGCCAAAGGCGTCACCCTGGAAGTGGAAGGCGACGCCAACGATTTTGTAGGCAAAGGACTGTCCGGCGGACGAGTCGTTGTTTACCCGCCAAAGAACAGCCCCTTCGCGGCTGAGGACAACATCCTGCTTGGCAACGTTGCCCTTTATGGAGCCACTTCTGGAGAGGCCTATTTCCGCGGCATTGCCGCAGAGCGGTTCTGCGTTCGCAACAGCGGTGCCAGCACCGTTGTCGAA
This sequence comes from uncultured Pseudomonadales bacterium, assembly GCA_964635835.1. Lineage (GTDB taxonomy): Bacteria > Pseudomonadota > Gammaproteobacteria > Pseudomonadales > Azotimanducaceae > UBA4421. The sequence goes on along the minus strand of CAZWQK010000314.1, from coordinate 1,431 downwards.
GGCGTCGGCGACCATGGCTGTGAGTATATGACCGGTGGCCGGGTGGTAATCTTGGGCGCGACCGGACGGAACTTTGCCGCAGGAAAGAGCGGCGGCATCGCCTACATTTGGGATCCCAAGCGCCAGTTTGCAGGTAACTGTAATGCCGAAATGGTTGATCTGGATGAGGTCGAAACCGATGCGGACCTGGTAGAGCTGAAAACGCTTATTGAAAACCATTTGGCCTATACCGGCTCCACCGTTGCGGCCCAAGTGCTAGACAACTGGGAGCAAAGCGTCGGGCAATTTGTCAAAGTCATGCCCCGGGATTACAAGCGGGTACTGCAACAGCGCCAACAGCACGTTAGCGCTGGATAGTTAGCCAACCAAAGAGTATGTGGCGCAAAGGTCGTTGTACTGCGCCGCTCTACCTGACAAGGCCTGAAGCAAAGCAACAACGATAGTGATAACAAAGAGCGTAAGAGTAAGAAGATATGGGTAAACCTACAGGTTTTATGGAATTCCCGCGTCAAGCTGCACCCTATCGGCCGGCTAAAGAGCGCCTGCTGGATTTCAACGAGATTTACACCAACCACGACATTCAGCGCCTAAGCACCCAGAGCGCCCGCTGCATGGATTGCGGCGTACCCTTCTGTCAGTCCGAGGAAGGCTGCCCGATTCATAACTTGATTCCTGAATTTAACGACCTGGTTTTTCGCGACGAATGGCGGGAAGCCCTGGACCGGCTGCAGAAAACCAATAACTTCCCCGAATTTACTGGCCGGGTCTGCCCCGCACCCTGTGAGGGTTCCTGTGTTCTTGGCATCACCGACCCTGCGGTCACCATCAAAAATATCGAGATGGCCATTATCGACCGAGGCTTTGAAGAGGGCTGGGTAACACCAAACACTCCGGCAACACGCACTGGCAAGACCGTTGCCATTGTTGGCTCCGGGCCTGCGGGCCTGGCGGCGGCGGATCAGCTTAATCGGGTTGGTCACACCGTCACCGTATACGAGCGCGCAGACCGGGTAGGCGGACTGTTGATGTACGGCATCCCCAACATGAAGTTAGGCAAAGAAGACGTTGTGGAACGCCGGGTCAACTTGCTCCGTGAAGCCGGAATTACCTTTATTACCCGCACCTCGGTGGGTGATGGCAGCGACGACAGCGTGTCCGTGAAAGATCTTCAGCAGCAGCACGACATTGTCCTGCTAACCACTGGAGCTACCGTGCCCCGTGATTTGCCAATTGAAGGCCGCGAGTTTAAGGGCGTGCATTTTGCCATGGATTTTTTGAGCGCCAACACCAAAAGCCTATTGGACTCGGGCCTGCAGGACGGTAATCACATCTCCGCCAAAGGCAAGGATGTGATCGTGATTGGCGGCGGGGACACCGGCACAGACTGTATCGGTACGTCACTGCGCCACGGTTGCAAGAGCCTGGTCAATT
>CAZWQK010000313.1:0-2542 GCA_964635835.1 uncultured Pseudomonadales bacterium | reverse complement strand
GACGGTCAGAATCTGGACGGCCGCGACCAAGCACAGGCCCCAAGCTATCAGTTTTACCTGGGCGGGGATTATCAGTTGGCCGACAATCTGAAAATTAACGTGAACTTCGAAGGCAAAGACGAGTACTACTTTTCCGATGGACACGCGGAAAAATCCCCGAGCTATGCCCTGATCAACACCGCACTTTCTTACGAGGTTAACGACTGGGAACTGTCGCTTTGGGGCAGAAATCTGGCCAATAGAGACTATTATCTGCGAGGCTTCGGTGGGTTCGGTAACGATCCAAGAGACGGCTACACGGCCACTCGCTGGACTCAGCTTGGGTCACCTCGCCAATTCGGGATCAGTGCCAGGACCTCTTTCTGAGGGTTTCCCTCAGCCCGGGACTGAGATCCTGCGTACTCATGGTTCGCTGCTGCAAATGCAGCGAACCTGGCTTGCGGGCGGGCGTTCTGGATAAGAAAAATCGGCCTGCCTGGGTGGTTTTGTGACGACGTCGTCTCGCTAGGCTGGCTTAAATTAAGTACAGTTTTCAGTCTTTTGCAGTGGGTGATAAGGGTTAGCGACGAGAAGGCGCCATCGCTGCGATTGGTGTGGGGTTAGCTAACGACCATCACGAAAACCAAAATAGAAACAGGGGCTAGTATGCGTTCCATGGGACTCCGGCGTAGTGTTGTGCTTTTTCTTTTGACTTTGGTCGCCGCTCAAACTCTGGCTGGCCCTTCAGCCTATCTGCCCATTGGCGTTGATTATCGTCTTGAGGCGAAAGTCGACCGGTTGTTTGCCCTGACGACCTCTGCACCGCTGACCAAACCCTACCGCATTCCGCAGATCGTTAAGGCCTTAGACGGTATTCGCACCTCACATCCGCTGCTCCACGAGGCGATTAGCAAGGGCATTGAACCCTACCTGGGACAGGCCCAGGTAGTTCAGGCAGGTGTGCGTTTGGCGGTGGATGGCGACCAACCGGCAACACTGCCAAACCAACGGGGCTTGTCCTCCACTGAGTGGGGGCAAGCTTCTGTGGATGGAATCTGGCGTCCTGCCGAAAATTTGCTGACCCAAGTGGGTGCTAGCTATCGTGCCGACTCTGGGAAGCTGGTGAACTACAACACCTTCATCTCTGCAAATCTCGGGCGCCTGCAGTTCGACCTTGGCTACAAAGAGCACTGGTGGTCATCCTTCGATCACAGCGCCATGTTGATTAGCACCCATGCCCAGTCCTCGCCGTCTCTCAGCGTGTCTCTTAGTGAGCCCCTGGAAAAATACTGGCACGCCAACTTTGAGCTGTTTTACAGCCGCCTTAACCGCGTGAAAGAGGGTATTCGCTGGCAAGGGAGTTTTTATGACGGCAGTCCGAATTTGGTGGGCACGCATTTCTCGATAAAACCCTTCCAAGGGCTGCAGATCGGGTTTAATCGCCTGTTCCAGCTTGGTGGTGGGCCGCGAAAAATAAGCGTTGGTGACTTCTTGAAAGCATTTGTTGATCCGGTTAGTGCAGATAATCTGGCTGAACCCGAGCAGGAAGCCGGTGATCAAATCGCGTCGATCAACGGGCAGCTGGACTTTTTTCTGCTCGGCAATCCCATGGAGCTGTACTACGAACACGCCGGTGAAGACACCGTCAATAACTCCAACTACAAGTTTGGTAACCAAGGGAACTCCATAGGTCTTTTTGTGCCTGAACTGAGCAAAAACCTGGCCCTTCGTCTGGAGGCGAATAAGTGGAAAACCGCTTGGTATTTGAGCGGCGTGTACCGCTATGGCAACACCAATTACGGTAACGTTTACGGTCATTTTGCTGGTGATGAACGAGTCTTCAGCGAGGGGGTGCCGTCACTGGTGCACACATTATCGTTGGATTACTTCGCCTCCCAGCAGAATTTCTGGCGGCTCAAGCTCGCAGTAATTGACAACGATTCCAACATCCTTGGCAGGCCCACGGCGGTAGCCTATGAAACGGGTTACAGCGTTGGCTTGTTCAACGCACGGGACTGGCGGGACTATCGCCTGGAGACTGAACTGACTCTGGGCAAAAGCGTGTTCGACGAGAACTATCAACATTTGTCGGTGTCGCTGTTCTGGCAGTAGGCCACAATACCGACTGCCCAGGGCGGCAATCGCTACCCCTGATATCGGTTAAGACATCTGCCCCTGATTGTTGGGGCATGTTACTGCCGCTATTGCTAAGGGCCTGGCAAACCCCAGTGGTCGATAATTCTTGCCACCAGCTTGGCAACATCCACGGCATCGATACTGCCTTGGCATTCCACAACCTGGCTGTCGCCCAGGGGTTGCCAATGTTTTGCCGATGTTCTTACCAAAGCCGTTTGCCGGGTGCCGACGCTGGCAGCCAGGTGCATGATGGCGGTTTCCACCGTAACCACATAGTCAACGCAGCACAGCATGGCTGGCAGTTCGTAAAAATGCTCGGTGGAGGAAAAAGGCAGGATGTTAATAACCGTTCCCTGAAGTTCCTCGTTTGCCAGATGCAAACGTTCTTCCACGGCCTGGAACTGGTCTGGCGGCAGATTCAGGACGA
>CAZWQK010000312.1:0-2543 GCA_964635835.1 uncultured Pseudomonadales bacterium | reverse complement strand
ACAAGCTGCGTCAGGCACGACAGATGATCGAGGCTGCAGGCCGAGACGTGCGCCTGCAAATTGATGGCGGCATCAAGATCGACAACATCGGCGCTGCTGCCGCTGCAGGAGCAGACGCCTTCGTTGCTGGCACAGCGATCTTTGGCTCAGACAATTACGCTGCCACCATCAATGCCATGCGCAACGAAATTGCCGACGCGTGAACAACAGCATAAAACCCTATGCCGCCTACGTGTTCGATCTCGACGGCACGCTGGTCGATACCGCACCAGACCTTGGCCAGGCCCTGAATGCTAGCCTGCAAGGCGCCGGTTATCCCGGGGTGACCACGGCTTTAGCTCGAAACTGGATTGGTCACGGCGCAAAATTCTCACTGACTCAAGCCCTAGCCCATCATGAATTGGTGTTGGCAGACGAGACCGTAGACGCACTCCTGGAAAACTTTTTGGACTACTATGCCGACCACGTAGCAGACCAGAGTACCGTGTATGAGGGGGTCATTGATGCCCTGGACCATCTGCACAGCCAAGGCAGACCCCTAGCCGTTGTGACAAACAAGCCCAGCAGATTTACGCTGCCGCTGCTGGAATCCATATCCTTGGCCGGTTATTTCCAGTCGGTTATTTGCGGTGATACCGCCCCCGCCCCTAAGCCTGCCCCAGACCCGATTAATTTGTGCCTTGATCAACTCAGCATGACCCCAAACAGGGTCTTGATGGTTGGCGACTCCGTTACCGATGTGGAAGCAGCCAAGGCAGCCGGCGTAGACGTGGCCTGTTTTCGCCACGGCTACAATCACGGCGTCGATGTGCAAACGTTGAACGCCACGTTTTTGTTCGACCGCATGGATCAGATTTTGCCCGCGGCCAATGCGAAGTCACTCTAGTTCCGGTTTGCCTCACGAAATCCAGTGTTCGTACTCTCCACAAGCCAAGAGTGTCGTGGTAGCCTGCACCCATTCTTTTACGGGTAAATCGACGACGATGCGTTGTGTGAACCGAGACAAAAATGAAAAACCATGGCGGGGTTGCTGGCGAGGCTAAACCCCCGCGACTTCTATGAGCCCTGGGCGCCACTGCGCGGGACCACAGCTCTAGAAAGCCCCACCCAAGACCAAATTTTTCTTTTTTTTCGGAATCCCAAATGACAACGCAACAAACCGCATACCACCTCAAACCCGTGGTCCACGAAGCCCTCGCAGATTTAGACACGCCGCTATCGGTGTACCTCAAACTCGCCCAGGGTCCCTACAGCTACCTGCTTGAGTCCGCCCAGGGAGGAGAAAAGTGGGGCCGCTACTCCATCGTTGGGCTGCCCGCACGCACGGTGGTAAAGGTTAACCTGCGCCGGGTCCAGGTGATTACTGACGGTCAGGTGATGGAGGAAGAGGAAACCGATGACCCTCTAGCCTTCATCGAGGCTTTCCAAAGTCGGTTCAACGTCATTGAAGTAGACGGTTTACCCCGCTTTTTCGGTGGCCTTGTGGGTTACTTCGGCTATGACACCGTGCGCTATGTGGAAAAACGCCTGCAGCCCGCCATTGAGGGGGGCCGCTTAGACACACCCGACATCCTGCTCATGGTTAGCGAGGAAGTTGTGGTCATGGATAACCTCGAAGGCCGAATGAAAATGATCAGCCTGGTAGACGCAGATGACCCAGACGCCGAAGCCGCCATGCGCAGGCGTTTAAAAGACCGTGAAGAAGCGCTTGCGTTGCCAGTGCAGGGCCTGCAACACGGCAGCGCCAACCACCCGGTCAAGGAAAGCGACTTTGTCTCGGAATTCGGTGAAGAAGAATTTAAAGCGGCGGTGGAGGCCATTAAGGAATACACCCGAGCCGGCGACGTGATGCAGGTGGTGTTGGCCCAGCGCATGCACATTCCATTTCAGGCTCCGTCCATCAATATGTACCGGGCTCTACGCAGCCTCAACCCGTCTCCCTACATGTACTTCATGGATTTGGGCGACTTCCAAATCGTTAGTTCGTCGCCGGAAATCTTGGCTCGAGTCGAGGATGGCGTCATCACTAACCGTCCGTTAGCCGGTACTCGTCGACGAGGGCATACCGAAGAGGAAGACCTAGCGCTTGAAGCCGAGTTGCAAGCCGATCCAAAAGAACTCGCCGAGCATTTAATGCTCATCGATTTGGGTCGTAATGATGTTGGTCGGGTTTCCCAAGCCGGCTCCGTTAACGTGGCCGAGCGCTTCGTCATTGAGCGCTATTCCCACGTCATGCATTTATCCTCCACCGTGGAGGGCAAGCTTGAGCCGGATAGGTCTGCTATCGATGTGCTGCGCGCCACGCTGCCTGTTGGCACTTTGTCCGGTGCGCCCAAGGTTAGGGCCATGGAAATTATCGATGAACTGGAGCCGGTCAAGCGCGGAATTTATGGCGGCGCCGTGGGGTATTTAGCCTGGAACGGCAACATGGACACAGCCATTGCCATTCGCACTGCCGTAATCAAGGACGGATATCTTTACATCCAAGCCGGTGGCGGCATCGTCCATGACTCCATTGATCGGCTGGAATGGAAAGAGAGCCT
>CAZWQK010000311.1:0-2547 GCA_964635835.1 uncultured Pseudomonadales bacterium | reverse complement strand
TCCCCTTCCGCACATAGGATAAGAGGCGAAGAATGGCTAAGCGATCCATGATCGAAAGAGAGAAGAAACGCACTCGTGCTCGCGAGAAGTATGGTGCCAAGCGAGACGCGCTGCGGGCAATCATTGCCGACCGAAACGTAAGCGACGAGGAGCGTTGGGATGCCCAGCTGAAGCTGCAGGCACAGCCTCGCGACGCCAGCCGAGCGCGCCGGCAACGACGCTGCGGTTTAACGGGTCGTCCTCACGGGGTTTACAGAAAGTTCGGTCTGTCACGCAACATGCTGCGCGAAGCAGCCATGCGTGGCGACGTGCCCGGATTGGTCAAGGCGAGTTGGTAGGTAACAAAATATGACGATGCAAGATCCCATAGCTGATCTGTTAACCCGCATGCGCAACGCGCAGATGGCAGGCCATGTAGACGTGCAAATGCCCCATTCCAAGGCCAAGTGCGCAATTTTAGATGTGCTGCAAAGCGAAGGTTTCATTGAAGGCTACACGGTAACCGACGAAGTGAAGGCCACCATCACGGTGCAGCTGAAGTACCACAACGGCGGGCCGGTCATTGAAGAAATTGCCCGAGTCAGTCGTCCTGGTTTGCGAATTTATAAAGAAAGTAACGACATCCCCAAGGTGCGGGGCGGACTTGGCGTTGCCATCGTCAGCACCAACCGAGGCGTGATGACGGACAAAGCCGCCCGTGCTCAAGGCATCGGTGGCGAAGTGCTTTGCACGGTATTTTAGGAGAACGCCATGTCTCGCGTAGCTAATAACCCTGTAGCCCTGCCGTCTGGCGTTGAGGTCAAACTCAACGGTCAAGCGCTGTCGGTAAAAGGTGCGAAGGGTCAGATGGAATTCGCCATTCACGACTCAGTGGCTCTCATTCAAGAAGAGGGTGAACTGAAAGTAAGTGCCAAAGACGAAGATCGCGGCACCAAAGCCATGGCAGGCACCATGCGCGCGATCGTGCAAAACATGGTGACCGGGGTTTCAGAGGGTTTTGAGAAGCGGCTTGAGCTGCAGGGCGTTGGTTATCGCGCCCAGGCACAGGGCAAAAAACTGACCATGCAGTTGGGCTTTTCCCATCCGGTGGAGTACGAGTTACCCGAGGGCATTGGCGCTGAGACGCCAAGCCAAACGGAAATCGTTATCTCCGGTGTGGACAAGCAGCGGGTCGGTCAGGTTTGTGCGGAAATCCGCAGCTTTCGACCACCAGAGCCCTATAAAGGCAAAGGGGTTCGATATGCCGGTGAGTACGTCAAGCGTAAGGAAGCTAAGAAGAAGTAACGTAACAGCGCAGGGCTGTTAGTCGACGCCGACTTTGTCCAAGAACAAGCGAGTCAAAGCACAAGCGAGTCAAAGCGCCAACGAATCGAAGAGCAAACGGGTCAAAACAGATCAGGTTAAGAAAAGAACGATGAACGAAAAGAAAGTAAGCAGACTGAGAAGAGCGCGCCGAAGCCGCATGAAGATGCGCGAGTTGGGTGCAACACGTTTATCGGTTTGCCGTACGCCACGGCACATTTATGCCCAGGTGATTTCGCCGGATGGCGGCACCATTGTCGCTCAGGCCAGCACCCTGGATGCGGAGCTGCGCTCGGGTAATACCGGCAACGTGGAAACGGCGGCCAAAGTCGGCGCCCTGATTGCTGAGCGGGCAAAGGCCCAGGGGGTTACTGCGGTGGCCTTTGATCGTTCCGGATTTAAATATCATGGCCGGGTCAAAGCCCTGGCTGACGCTGCCCGTGAAGGCGGATTGGAGTTTTAAATGGCGTATTCAGAAGAAATTCGAGAAGAAGGACTGGTTGAAAAATTGGTTCAAGTGAATCGCGTCGCCAAGGTGGTTAAGGGCGGGCGAATCTTCGGTTTCACCGCGCTCACCGTAGTCGGCGACGGCAACGGACGCGTTGGGTTTGGTCGGGGTAAGGCCCGAGAGGTGCCAACGGCCATACAAAAAGCCATGGAATCTGCTCGCCGCAACATGGTCGACATCGACCTTAACGGTGACACCCTGTGGTATGCGACCACGGCGCGTCATTCGGCATCCAAGGTGTATATGCAGCCCGCATCTGAAGGTACTGGCGTCATCGCCGGTGGCGCTATGCGTGCGGTGCTGGAAGCGGCCGGGGTACAAAACGTATTGGCCAAGTGCTACGGCTCAACGAACCCAGTCAACGTAGTGCAGGCTACCTTCAAGGCCTTGATTGCCGCGAAGTCGCCAGAGCGCGTGGCCGAGAAGCGCGGCAAAGACGTCGATTCCATCGTCGCCTAAAACCAGTTAGCGGCGCGGAAGAATAGTTGAAAAACCTCTGAGTAACAGAGGGATCAAGGAAAGCCAGATGAGTGACAAGACAGTAACAGTAACCCTGACTAAGAGCCCAATCGGCCGCCTGAAGAATCACAAGGCCTGTGTTGCTGGCCTGGGGCTGCGCCGTATTGGCCATACCGTCACAGTGGAAGACACCCCATCAGTTCGGGGAATGATCAACCGTATCAACTACATGGTGCGCGGTGAGGGAGAAGGGTAATGCAGCTGAATGATTTGCACCC
>CAZWQK010000310.1:0-2550 GCA_964635835.1 uncultured Pseudomonadales bacterium | reverse complement strand
CTGGCACCGCCTGTCCGTTGACGTAAGAGGCACGATCGCTGAGCAAAAAACACGCCATCTCGCCAATTTCGCTGGGTTGACCGAAACGCTTCATCGGGTTGATCTGCCCGATTTTGTCCTCGCTACCGCGTTCGCGGGCGCGGTCAAAAGTTGGCTTGGTCATCCCGGTTTCGATTAGCCCCGGGCAAATGGCGTTGATGCGAACGCCGGTACCGTAAGTTTGATAGGCGGTGGTTTGCACAATACTGATTACCCCTGCCTTGCTGGCTGAGTAGTCTACCCCGCCAGCATTGGCCCGCAGCCCTGCCACTGAGGCCGTGCACAAAATGGCGCCGTGGCCTTGGGCAAGAAAGTGTTTAAGGCTGTGCTTTACTGCCAGAAAGACGCCTACCGTGTTCACGCTGAGGGTGCGCTGCCAATCTTCCAGGGTGAGTTCGGTAATGGATTTACCGCCGCCAGAGACGCCGGCATTGGCGTAAATGCCGTCGATGCTGCCGTAAAGATCCACACACTGTTGAATAAAGGCCTCAACCTCTACCTCTTCGGCGGCATTGGCCTGTACTGCTGTGGCTGAACCTCCGGCTGCCTTGATGTCAGCGGCGGTTTGCTCGGCGTCGTTGGTGACGTCCACACACACCAAGTTGGCGCCGTAGCCCGCCGCCAACAGGCTGGTGGCCCGGCCAATACCGCTGCCAGCTCCGGTGATTACGATGTTCTTATCTTTTAGCATGAGCTTGCCTACCGAATCGCGATGGGGTTGATGACTGATTGAACTGCACCGACGAAGCGCGGGACGCCCAAGACGAACAGAAATTCTGTGGCGCCGTCGGCTGCCAGGGCGCGAGTGTCCATGTTTTCAAGAATGTAGACGCCGTTCTTGGCCAGCAACTCCGGGTGCACAGGGAACAACTGCTCGGGATCTTCGCCGGGCAGAACCTCTAGAGCCCAGCTATCCGCGCCTACGGCCGCTACGCCCAAACTGGCCAAATACTTAGCCCCCTCCAAACCCAAACCGGGCTCCCCGGCCATAAAGCGAGCTTTGTCGGTCTCCGCCACGTTGAGCCAACCGGTATGAAAGAGCACGACGTCACCGGGCTGGATAGTGATGTTGACGGCTTTGGCTGCGGCTTTTATTTCTTTGCTGTTAAACGCGGTGCCCTCCGGGAGAATCGCTTGGTCCATAAGTTTGGCCATGTCCAGCAGCACGCCACGGGTGGCTATGGGGGGCAGTTTGTCGATAGAGAGCTTGGACAGACCGACGGGAGTGACGAAGTCGGCAGCAAGATTGCCGTTGTAATAGCGATGATTTTCGCCCATGTGTCCCAGACCATCGATTTGACTGCCGATACCCATCCAAAAGGTCAGCAGGTCGTCATTGCCGGTGGCTTTATTGCTGCCCCTGGGAGTGCCCATGCCATCGTCAAGCTGAAGCACCGTCATGCTGTAGGTTCGCGGCGAGTAAGCGGGCGAATCTGGACCGGTTTCAACGCCCAAGGCGTAGGTTTTGCCAAGCTTGACCAATTCAGCCGCCTGCTTGGTTTTGTCTGCACTCAGTTCGTTCAAGGCACCGATGGTGTCAGCGGCGCCGTATTTGGACGGATACCAGACGTCGTCGGCATAGGCAGTCCCCAAAAATAGTGCGCACAGGCTCAGGCCTCCTGCGATCCTTGCGAGTAGCGTGTTCATATTATTGTTCCCCTTGGTTGGATCTTTTTTCGTTGCGTCGCTACGCGATCAGCCGCTCTGAGTCAGGTCAGGGCGCTGGCGAGCCGCTCGTAGATGCCGCCAAAGGCACCGTTACTCATAATGACAAGATGCCTTTTGCGGCCATTGGCAGCCTTAGCCTCTCCTGCTAACTGTTGTACCAGTTTATCTACGTTATCGACAATCTGGGCAGGCACCACGCATTGTTCCGCAATCTCGTGCAGGTCCCACTTGATGTTCTCGCCACGAAACCAAATCACTCTGTCCGCGGCGGCGCAGCAGGTGGTGAGCTCGTTACGCAGTGAACCTAGCGACATGGTGTGGGTACGAGGTTCGACGATGGCAACGATTTCGTCCTGGGTGTACTGAGCGCGCAGACCTTGAAGAGTGGTTCGTATGGCCGTTGGATGGTGGGCGAAGTCGTCGTAAACGCTGGTGTTTTCGTCCTGGTAAATCACCTCCATACGGCGTTTAACGCCGCGAAAAGACGACAGCGCCTCAATAGCCAGCTGCGTTGGAACCCCCACGTGTCGTGCTGCGGCTATAGCATTCAAGGCGTTGGTTTTGTTGTGCTCGCCAAACAGCGGCCAGTGCACTTCGCCCTGGGGCTCCTCGTTTAGCAGCACGGTAAAACGATCGTGCGCGCCTTTGTCTTCGCTAAATGACCATTGCTCGCCGTTGTCTTCAGGGTGTGGGCGCTTCCCCACACGCTGACCGATTCGCGATATTGGTGTCCAGCAGCCGTCGCTGAGTACCTCGCTAATGGCCTCACTATCGCTGGGGGCAATAATCAAACCCTCACGGGGCACTGTGCGCATGAGCAGATGAAATTGTTTTTGAATCGCC
>CAZWQK010000309.1:0-2555 GCA_964635835.1 uncultured Pseudomonadales bacterium | reverse complement strand
ATGAGTGTCTCCTGCAAGCACAACGGTATTGGCTTGGCTCTGCCGAAGCATGGCGGTGACACGATCGCGGCTCACCGGGTAGCCGTCCCAAGCATCTAGGTTCAACGGCAGGCCCTCAGCGCCCAGGGCCTGCAACAGATGAATGTAGTCACGATCCCGTTGCGGCAGTTCCAGTTCCGCTAGTGCCGCTTGATCCAATTTAGGAATGCCAAGCGTGCTCATTAAAATTTGCTGGCCCAGCACCTGCCATGTGGCCCCGCGGCTGGCACTTCCCGCAAGGGCGGTGGCGAGCCATTGCTCCTGAGATTCGCCCAAGAGTTGTCGGCTGGGGTCATCAAGCTTTTGACTTCGAAAAGCAGCCGCGTCAGGCACTGGCCGTATGATTGCTTCGTCCCCCGCGGTCTGGAAAATCATATCGTCAGCGTAGGACAAGCCTTTATCGCGCCCCTCAATACGAGTGTCCAACATGATGAGGTCCGCTAAGTCGCCAATGGCAAAGCTCCGATAAATCGGGCCTTGATCGCCATTCCTATGGCTCCGAATGGGCATCCACTCATGATAGGCCTGACGAGCCGCCCGCAGTCGAGCAGCAAAATCACCTTCCCCCTCATTATGATTTTGCGCTCCACCTTTCCAGGTATCGTTGCTGATCTCATGGTCATCCCATACGCAAATGAAGGGATGTCGCTGGTGTACGGCCTGAAGGTCGGGGTCACTGCGGTACAGAGCGTAACGAGTCCGGTAGTCTGCAAGGGCTAGAATTTCGTGAGCAGGTTCCACGTGACGATTCAGGGTGTCCAAGGCATAGGCATTAGCGTAATCCCCCTCTTCGTATTCGTAGATGTAGTCGCCAAGGTGCAACACCACGTCCAGATCGGTATCAGCCATGTGGCGATAGGCGTTGAAAAAACCTTGAGGGTAGTTGGAGCAAGACGCCACGCCCACACGAAAGGATTCCACCGGGCCCGTGGGCAGCGTACGCGTTCTGCCCACCGGACTTGTCTTGCCCAGTGCAGCAAACCGATAAAAGTAGCTCTGATTCGGCTGCAAGCCTGTGGCGTCCACTTTCACCGTGTAATCCGCCATGGCACCGGTGGTGTGCTGTCCGCCAGCAACCACTCGGGTAAACGCCGCATCCTCAGCGACCTGCCAGGAAACCTGCAGCGCGCGCTCAGGCGTTAATGGAACCGCCCGCGTCCACAAAATAATTCGATCCGCCAGCGGATCGCCGCTGGCCACACCGTGGGTAAAACGCAACGAAGCGGTTTGCATTCCGTGGCTCTGAGCGGCCAAGGCTCCCAGTCCAAACCCTTGCAGCAACCGCCGCCTTTTAATCGCTCCCACCACAGCCACTCTCCGATGCCAGACACCAAGTGCGCTATTTGTTTTCAAACCCTCTGCCGCACTGCAACTGATTTGCAGGCTGCTGACGAATTCTCTCAGTCATCTGTTGGCGGCGCTAGTTTAATCCTCAACGGTTGGCGCGAAACTCATGGTCTGCAGAAACTCGGGGATCCGCTTGCCCAGCTGAAAAAACCCCTTGGTGGCGTGGGGCCAAATCATGCGGTCGTAGTCACGCATACAGAATCGAAGCTCGATACCTTTGCTAGCCAGCTGTTCCCGAAGCGTCTCCAGTCGCAGTCGGGCGGGGCCGACAGGCGCATAGGCACAAACCACTTGGTCGATACGTTGCTCAATCAAGAAGTTCATTAACTCGCTTTCTTCCATGGGCGCCGGCGGAATTACCACGCCCGCCTGGGCGCTCGCCGACCAATGCTGCTGCGCGCGCTCCAGAGCATCGGACAACGCACCGGTCAGGAAGTCTTGGACTACACCACTGGCGGGGGCCAGCACGCTTCGGGGAGAACCGCTCAGCGCCGCCACCGCATGGATCGGGAAATCTGGACGCCAAGTCAAATCTTCCTCGGTGAGCAGCAGCGCCGCTCGCCCGCGATTACAGCGATAGCCCTGATCTGCGCTTTGCAGCGGCTTGGGCCAGGGCACTTCGGTTTTTTGCAGCGCGTTCACCGGCAAGTACTCTTGAATTTGCTGGGCCTTGGACACCAAGCGGTGCAAGCCCAGTTCCTGATCGCTGCGCCCGTTAAGACGTTCATCAGCGCAAGTTCGAATGTTCTGCGGCGTCGCCAGATAGGTTTTGCGTGCGGTATGCAGGCCTGCTACCCAACGCCACCCCAGGGTATTGCTGGCCGGATCGCCATCAAGCAGGTGACGCACGAAAAAATCTGCTCCCAGCTGCCAAGGCAGTCGTAAGGTAAATACCCAGATTGAGGCAAACCACATGCGCGCATGATTGTGCAGATAGCCTGTTTCCTTTAGCTCCGTACACCACTCGTTAAACAGCGGGATGGGTGTAGTACCTGATATCGCCTGCTCGTAAAGCTGCCATAATCGCCTATCTTGCTGCAGGTGGCCTACGCACTTGGGCAGCTGGCGTTGATATTCCGGCCACAGCAGGCTGCGATGCTCCAGCCAGCCTTTCCAATAGCCTCGCCAGAAGACCTCTTGAACGAACTTGAACGCGGCACTCTCCGAAT
>CAZWQK010000308.1:0-2556 GCA_964635835.1 uncultured Pseudomonadales bacterium | reverse complement strand
GGTAGTTTGCTATGGGGATTAATCGTCGAATGCATGGATGTCACCGGTAACTCACAGCGGACTCTATATACCTGCCGAATACCTGCCGCATACCTGCCGCGTAAGACCGGTACAGGGCCAATTGCCGCCATACTGCCAGACAAACCCCAGATAGTCTTTGTCCCTGGCTAGCGCCATTGGTAGACTTCGCCGCCGCTGGCCCCAGGCAATTGTCCGAGCCGCGCCCGAAACCCGCAATGATGAGCGCACTGCAAAAGGAGATCTTTATGAACGACTACAAAGTAGCCGACATCAATTTAGCTGAATTTGGCCGCAAAGAAATTGCCCTGGCGGAAGCTGAAATGCCGGCACTGATGGCGCTACGCCGGCGCTACGCCAAAGAGCAGCCTCTCGCGGGCGCCAAGATCATCGGCTGCATTCACATGACCATTCAAACCGCAGTGCTCATCGAGACCTTGGTGGAACTGGGGGCCGAAGTACGCTGGTCCTCTTGCAACATCTTTTCCACCCAGGATCACGCTGCCGCTGCCATGGCCGCCAACGGCGTACCGGTTTTTGCCTGGAAAGGCGAAACAGAAGAAGAATACGAATGGTGTATTGAGCAGACGATTTTGCACAACGGCGAACCCTGGGACGCCAACATGCTGCTGGACGACGGCGGCGACCTAACTCTGATTATCCACGAGCGCTTCCCGCAAATGCTCAACAACATTCACGGCATCAGCGAAGAAACGACAACCGGGGTGCATCGACTCTACGAAATGATGCGGGATGGACAGCTGCGGGTGCCTGCCATCAACGTCAACGATTCAGTGACCAAATCAAAAAACGACAATAAGTACGGCTGTCGACACAGCCTTAACGACGCCATCAAGCGAGCTACCGACATGCTAATGGCCGGCAAGCGGGCCCTGGTGATTGGCTATGGTGATGTCGGCAAAGGCTCAGCCCAGAGCTTGCGTCAGGAAGGCATGATTGTCCGCGTCACGGAAGTTGATCCCATCTGCGCCATGCAGGCCTGCATGGACGGATACGAAGTGGTGTCTCCCTATCAAGGCGGCATCAACACCGGTGAGATCACCGACATCGATACCCGCCTGCTACAAGACACCGACATCTTGGTGACCTGTACCGGTAACGCTAACGTCTGTGACTCCGCCATCCTCAGCAGCCTGAAAAAGGGCGCGGTGGTTTGCAACATAGGCCACTTCGACAATGAGATTGACACGGCCTTCATGCGCGAACACTGGCGCTGGATCGAGGTCAAAGAGCAAGTGCACATGGTCCATCGATCGAATCAAGACCACGATTACCTGATCCTGCTCTCTGAAGGTCGCTTGGTAAACCTGGGTAACGCCATGGGTCATCCGTCACGCATTATGGACGGATCTTTCGCCAACCAGGTGTTGGCGCAAATGTACTTATTTGAGCAGGGCTGGGCGAATCAAGACGAAAACCAGCGTCAGCCCGTCAGCGTGGAAGTTTTGCCGAAAAAACTGGATGAAGAAGTGGCGGAACTCATGGTCGAGGGTTTTGGCGGCGTCATGACGCGCCTGACCAAGACCCAGGCAGATTACATTGGCGTTGCCCAGCAGGGGCCGTTCAAAATTGACGCCTACAAATATTAGTCGGTAGGAGTCCAACCCAGCCCCCTATGCAGCCACTGAACAAAATTATTGAGATCCTCGATTTAGAGGAAATTGAATTGAATCACTACTTGGCGACCAGCCCTAACGAGGGCTGGCAGCGGGTGTATGGCGGCCAAGTCATTGGCCAGGCCCTGGTGGCGGCATCGCGCACGGTGGCGGCGGACCGCAGCGCCCACAGCTTGCATGGGTACTTTTTGCGAGCGGGGGACACCAGCATTCCCATCTTGTACAAAGTCGACCGCATTCGCGACGGCAAGAGCTTCACCACCCGGCGGGTTGTGGCCGTGCAGCGGGGCCAGGCCATTTTCACCATGTCCATATCCTTTCAAGTGGACGAAGACGGTCTGAATCATCAGTTCGATATGCCCGAAGTGCCCGGGCCAGACTCACTGCCAACTGAGGCAGAACTTCGTCAGGAACAAGCCAAGAGCTGGCCCGCGGAGTTGCAGGACAGCTTTTCCGGCTCGTTAGCCATTGAGGTCAAGCCCATTGATCCTGTAGACCTGCTGCATCCCGAACCCGCCGAACCGGTGCAGCGGTGCTGGATGCGCTGCGCGGAAACACTGCCGGCGGATCCGCGCATTCATCAGTGCGTGCTGGCGTATTTATCAGACTGGTCATTACTGGACACCGCGACCCGACCCCACGCGGTGAGCTTTATGCAGGAGAATGTGCAGGTTGCCAGCCTCGACCATGCCATGTGGTTTCATCGACCTTTTCGAGCCGATGAGTGGCTGCTTTACGACCAGGATAGCCCCAGCGCCAATGGCGCCAGAGGCTTTAATCGAGGGCTGATTTATAACCGCTCCGGGGAGTTGGTGGCATCTACCACCCAAGAAGGTTTGGTGCGGCTGCTCGCCAACGCCAATTGACTTTAAAACTCTCTGCGGACTTCCAAGCGCACCTA
>CAZWQK010000307.1:0-2556 GCA_964635835.1 uncultured Pseudomonadales bacterium | reverse complement strand
CAACAGGTTTTGCGCCTCGACAACGCTGGTATAAACCTGCCCTGCCATCGCACGCTGATTCTTCCGGTAGCTTGGGTAGGGAAACGATAACTCGGCAGCCCACTGCTGCCGCTGGCGGTGGCGTGTGTCTAGACGCTGCAGGTAGCTGTTAAAGCTTGCCAGCACAAAGGCCAGAAACGAGACAGCCTGGTCAGCGGTTAACGCATGCTCATAAGTGGCCAGCTCGGCGCCCTGTGGATCGATATAGATTGTCCGTGTGGTCAACGCCGCGACACCCGGATCCGCCGAACAGAGCATGCCTGCGTAGAGCCAAGCCTGAGCCTCATCCGCCGGGCGTAGCGCGGGAGAGCTGCTGCGTGAGGTTTTGTACTCTTCTACGACTGGCTGCTTATCCGGATTATGCGTCAATCCATCGATTCGACCCTGCAGCACGCTCTGGTCACCCAACAGCGTGATGGGCAGTTTTATCGCCACTTCTTTGCGGTAGTGCGGGTCCGCCGCGCTGCGTTGCTGCTGGAGGGCGGTATGCGCCGCCGTGCCCTGCCAGGCTTCCACACGACCGCCCTCACCGCTGGAGTACAAATCCCCGGCACGGAACACAAAGGCCGCTAACGCTCTGACCGCGATGGCTTCCACGCTATAGTCTGAGCTTGATGATGCGGGCTCGGATGCCGAGCCGGTCAAATACCTCGAACCACGCTCGCTGCTGGGGCTGCAGCTGATCACCCGGCCCCTTTACTTCCACCAATTCGACATCACCGTCGGGATAGCAGACAAAGAGATCCGGGAAACCTTTGCGGTAGTCGCTGAGGTTGCGAATCAAGAAGTGGCTAAGGTTCCTGATCCAGTCCCCAGGCAGCGCGTTTAGCCACTGATCGAGCTCTATCGCTTCGAGCAAACCCCAGCTAACCAGAGGGTTAGCGATGCCCCGCTTAGCCTTACAGATCTCGCGCATGTGTGATAACAAACCGTCATCAGCGCCAATCCGAGCCTCTATCGCCGCGATGCTCTCCGCACGCTGCAATACGAAGTCAGGCTCATGCAGATCCTGGGGCGCAGCCTGAAAGGGGTTCGTAAAGGCCCCGGGTTGGGGCGAAAAAATGGCCTGCCAATAGATGAGGCCCGTGAGCGTTTTGAGCAAGGCGTTTTCGCTGTGGATTCCCCACCCGCCCTGAGCAACCAATTCCTGCAAAACATATTGCTCCACCGAATCCTGAGGCTGCGTTAAGTCCCAGCAGGTGGTGTCGGGGCTGAACCCAAGACCGCGGCGCTTAAAGCGCTGAGCAAAAACGCTCTCAGTTGCACTCTGGGGGAATTCCAACATCTGCGCTCGCAGCGCTTCGCTATCTTCATGCCTGCCAAGTTTATGAAGGATACGTACTCGCCGTTCGCGGGATGGGGGGATGCCGGCGCGTTCATAGACCGCTAGAGCCGTCGCCAACTCTTCACGACGCTCGCACCACTTACCCACTCGCAGCAAATTGCGGTTGCGCAAACGAGCGGACACCGGATCAGTGACTGGCTGCAGCAAATCTGCCACCAAACCCGGTAACAGTTGGGGCCAGTCCTCGAGCCTAAAAACTCGTCGGCTTAGCTCGCGCTCGCGCAAATAACATTGCAGGTCTGCAGCGTTTGCAAACCGCGTCTGCGACAGCGCCACCTGCTCATAGCGCAATTGACCCAGATCGCGACGCACGTGGGCAGACCAATCCTGGCCGGACCGACCGAAGTACAGCAGCTGTGCCAGCTGCCAGTGCTCAACTGCAGCGATAGTGCACCAGGGCTCGGTGTGCCACACCGTGCGGCGGATGCTGCGGTCATCTCGATGTCCAAGCAGATGCTCGAGCAGCTTGTCCTTGCGCAGCGACTTGGCCCTGGCCAACCTGCCGTAGGTATTGGCAAACATGTCGAGCAAGTTGGATTTGGTCAAGCTTGCCAAAAGTACGTCGGCGGGGACATCGCTGCCTCGTTGGATCAAACCGCTGTTCTCCAATCGGCCAATGGCTTGCTGGATATCAGGGACCTCGCGATAGCGTAAGTGGTTTTCAAAAAACACCGGGCCTTTGCGCGTCAGCAGGCGCGCCAGCAGCCGCTGTTCCGCGGGGCCCGCCTGGAGAAAATTTTGCAAGGTATGAAGCACCTCGCCTGGTATCACGCTGGCGTAGTGCGCGGCGACGAAGGTTACGATCTCGGTGAAGGTGTTTTGATAATAGTCCGCAGGTGCAGGCTGATGAGCCTGAAGCACCGGTGTGAAAACCGCCGCTGAGGCCTCTAAGGACTGGGCTTCGCTTGATTGACCAATATCGGCGTTAAAAGAGGTAGGATCCTTGGCTGTCATAGCCTGAGCATAGCAGGCTTCAAGGCTGGGTCGGGCTTGAACCGGCTATTGTCCAAAGTCACGCCAAACAGAGGTACAGGGTGGACGCGGAAAAAACGGTGTGTGAATTTTGTCTGGCCACAGTGGTGTCGCCCAAGAGCATTGAAGCGATGCTAGAGGCGGACAGCGGAGGCCTGTTTAAAGATCAGCATCTGTGGCGGGTAGCCCAGAGTTTTTAC
>CAZWQK010000306.1:0-2573 GCA_964635835.1 uncultured Pseudomonadales bacterium | reverse complement strand
TGCAGGCTGACGAAATCGGATTGGTCAAGCAATTCGTTTAAACCACAATATTGTGCTGGCAGCCCGTCGAGCACTTCGGCGCTTCGCGGATTAGGTCCGTGATAAAGCACCTGCATGCCCAGCCCAAAGTGGCCCTGACGCGCGAACGCCAGGCCGATACGACCGAGCCCGATGACCCCAAGAGTTTTACCCGTCACCTGGGTTGATAGCATGTGAGTTGGGTGCCAGCCTGACCATGCCCCAGAGCGCACAAGTCGCTCACCTTCACTGGCCCGGCGAGCGCTGGTAAGCAACAGCGTCAGAGCTATCTCGGCGGTCGCGTCGGTTAGCACACCGGGGGTATTGGTGACGCAAATCCCCGCTTGGCCCGCAGCGGCCATATCAATGTGATTAAAACCCACACCGAAGTTCGCCAGTAATCTGGCGTTCACAGCAGGCGCGGCCAGCAGTTCAGCGGTGATGGCATCGGTTACCGTTGGGCAAAGCACATCGGCCCAGGCCAAGGCATCACTTAGCTCATCGGCGCTCATGGCGCGGTTATCGGGATTAACTCGCAGATCGAATTCCTGACTCAGGGCCTGCTCAACGGGTTCGGGCCAGCGTCGCGTTAGCGCTACCCGAAGTTTTGCCTGGTTCACAAACCCTCCCTAGCAGTTTTTGGCAGTCAAGATGCATTTGCAGGTGTTCTAAGCATAAACTGTTTGCAGCCAACTTTTGATTACCGTTTGAAACCGCTGGAACACGAGGTGACTATGAGCAAATCTTATCAACACTTCATCAATGGACAGGTTGTCCAAGGCACCTCCGGACGCAGCAGTGATATTTTCAACCCAAGCACCGGAGAGGTTTCAGGGTCGGTAATGCTGGCCACCGGCGACGAACTCAAAGACGCTGTTAGCGCCGCAAAAGCGGCGCTACCGGAATGGTCCGCCATGAATCCCCAACGCCGTGCGCGGGTCCTGTTCAACTTTAAAAGCCTGGTGGAAGCCAATGCCAACGAGCTTGCGCAAATTTTGTCAGAAGAACATGGCAAGGTGTTGGCAGATTCTTTGGGCGACATTCAACGGGGGCTGGATGTCATCGAGTTCGCCTGTGGCGTTCCCCATTTGCTCAAGGGCGAGAACACGTCCGGGGCAGGTCCCGGCATCGATGTATACAGCATGCGCCAACCCGTTGGCGTCGCAGCGGGCATCACTCCTTTCAATTTCCCTGCCATGATTCCTATGTGGATGTTCGGTGTCGCCATTGCAACCGGCTGCACCTTCGTTCTAAAACCTTCAGAGAAAGATCCCGGCGTACCCATGCGCCTGGCTGAACTCATGATGGAGGCCGGTGCACCCGCTGGCGTGCTTAACGTCATTAACGGTGACAAAGAGGCCGTAGACGGCATTATCAATCACCCAGATATTCGCGCGATTAGTTTTGTCGGCTCCTCTGACATTGCCCACTACGTGTATCAAGGCTGCGCGGCACAGGGTAAGCGAGTCCAAGCCATGGGCGGCGCAAAAAATCACGGAATTATTCTGCCAGATGCGGACATGCAGCAGGCGGTGCAGGACATCACCGGGGCAGCTTACGGCTCCGCCGGTGAGCGCTGCATGGCCCTATCAACGGTGGTTGCGGTCGGTGACGAAACCGGTGACCGTTTCGTGGAAGCGATGACCGGTGAACTAGGCAAGCTCAAAGTCGGCATTTCCACAGATCCCGCCGCGGACTATGGCCCCGTCGTTACCGCGGCTCATAAACAGCGCGTGGAAGACTACATCCAATTGGGTGTGGATGAAGGCGCAGAACTGGTCGTTGACGGCCGGAACTTCTCGCTTCAGGGCTATGAAAACGGCTTCTACATCGGACCCACCCTATTCGATCGCGTAAAACCAAGCATGCGTAGCTACCAGGACGAGATTTTTGGCCCGGTTCTCCAAGTGTTGCGAGAAGACTCTTTTGAGGGGGCCTTGGAGCTACCCTCCAAACATCAGTACGGCAACGGTGTCGCTATTTTCACTCGCAGCGGTGGCGCAGCCCGGGAATTTGCCCAACGCGTGAACGTGGGCATGGTGGGCATTAACGTCCCGATTCCAGTGCCAGTGGCCTATCACAGCTTTGGCGGCTGGAAACGCTCGGCTTTCGGTGATGCGAATCAACACGGGATGGAGGGCGTGCGCTTTTATACCCAAACCAAGACCGTAACCCAGCGTTGGCCGGATGGTGAGACCCAGAGCGCGGCCTTTAATATTCCGGTTATGGAATAGGCCTGGGTAAAGATAACGGCCAGGGCTGTCGAGAGATCTACTCACCCTGCCCTGCAGGTGGTGCTAGTGCGCTGTCAGGACAAGCCGCTCACCGGGACCAGCGCGCCGTGCACGGCCCTGGCGCCGTCACTACCGAGAAAGCAAATCACTTGACCCAGATCTTCAGGATCCACCCACAGTGCTGGATTCGCATCGGGCATATCCCTACGATTGCGGGGCGTGTCAATTACCGTTGGCAGAACCGCATTCACATTGACGCCGGCTGCCTTTACTTCCTCGCTCAGAGACTCGGTAAGGCGCATCACGACAGACTTTGACGCC
>CAZWQK010000305.1:0-2598 GCA_964635835.1 uncultured Pseudomonadales bacterium | reverse complement strand
AAGCAACCGGGCTTAAACGACCTTTATAGCGTGGATTCTCTCGCTGGCTCCCGGCCCAAGCTGATACCATTGGGCGATGCTCGCCTCTGCCCCCAAATTACTGGCAATTGCGCCGATGATGGCCTGGACCGACCGGCACTGCCGATTCCTGCACCGTCAGTACGCACCCAGCGCGCTGCTTTTTACTGAAATGATTACCACCGGCGCCCTGCTCTACGGCAAACAGCACCATTTGCTGGACTTCAATCCATGCGAGCATCCGGTAGCGGTGCAATTTGGCGGCAATGATCCTGGAGCCATGGCTGAATGTGCAGCCTTGGCGGAAGAGCGCGGCTACGACGAGGTCAACATCAACGTGGGCTGCCCGTCGGACCGAGTGCAGAGAGGCACCTTCGGCGCTTGCTTAATGCAGCAACCGGATCTCGTTGCTGACTGCGTCAAGGCTATGGGCGAAGCGTGCTCCATTCCAGTAACCGTGAAATGCCGAACTGGTATCGTGATCAAAGGCGATCCGCAGGTGCCCCAGGACGACACTTTTCTGCATCGCTTCGTCAGCAGCGTCGTCGATGCAGGCTGCAACCGCCTCTATCTGCATGCCCGAGTCGCTGTGCTGGGCGGACTGACTCCTGCTCAAAACCGGGAGATCCCGCCGCTTACGCCAGAAGTAGGCGAAAGACTCAAGCAGCGCCACCCAGACCTTGAGGTCATCTTCAACGGGGGCATAACCGACACTGAGACCGCTCTGACTTACTTACATTGGGCAGATGGAATCATGATCGGCCGCGCCGCTTACCACCGGCCGCGTTTTCTCAACGAGCTGGAGCAGGCTATGTTCGGCGCCACCGACATACTCGACGAACAGGCCATCGTGTCCCGATACGTGGACTATATGGATGAACAAATGGGCGCCGGCGTGAAGCTCAGCGCATTGACTAAACACCTTCTGCACTCGTTCAACGGACGCCAAGGCGCTCGGCGCTTCCGGCAAATTCTAAGCGATGCAAGAAGACTCAAAGAAAACGATCTCAGCCTGGTCGCGGAAGCGCTAGAACCCCTCGGCTTAACGGGCTGAAGCAGTGAAGGAAGAAATGTTGTGCTTGCCAAATTACGAGCCTTATTCAGCAGCGACGATCCAGAGCAGCCAGAGGCAATTCGCCCGGAACTCGCCGCGGCTTCATTAATGCTGGAAGTCTCATGGGCTGATCATGAGCTAAGCACTCAAGAGCTAGAGGCCGTGGCGACACTGCTTACGGATCTTTATCCGGTGAATGCCGAACAAGCCCAGCTATTAATAGACGATGCTAAGGCGCGACTGCAAACTAACGTTGGGCTTCACCCCTACACCAGCTACCTGAATGAGCACTTGGATGAAGCGGGTCGCTTCGCGGTGATCTGCGCGCTATGGCGGCTAGCTCTCGCCGATCATCACCTGAATCAATTCGAGGAACACACCATTCGTCGCGTCGCCGATCTGCTTTACCTCAGTCACTCTCGCTTTATTGAAGCCAAGCTCCGAGCTAAATCTGGTGTGGCCGATTCTCAGGCCGAAGCCTAGCCTTTCGCCGTTCCTGAGGCGCTAGCCTGCTCCTGCTCAAGGGCGGCAACCAGCTCTTTAAAGGTTTCTGCGTTGGTGGCGTTGAGGGCCATCAGCTGTTTGTGGGCGGCAATTACCCGCGCTCGCGTGCTCTCAATGGCGAGATCTGCGCCCGCCGGCAGTTCGATACTTTCGGGCAGCGCGGGGAGGGACATCGCATCATAGGCGGGACGGTCAACGATCATGAAAACATCCTGAAAGCCCATACTCTCCAGCACCCGCCGCAGATTTTGCGAGTTGCATATCAGTGTGGGTACCCGCTGGAATCGGGACTTTACCCGGATTGACAATCGGGCAAGGCAGCCAAGAGCCGTGCTGTCTAAATTTTCCGTTTGCTCAAGGTCTACCACCACCGCGTGAAAGTTCGGATCTCTGAGCATACGATCACAGTAGGCCTCCAGCGACGCGCATAACGCCACACGCACGTCGCCAAGAAAACACAGCACATGTGTTCCCTCAAGCTCGCCTGCACGAATACTACCTTGCACGCGCATCTCCTCCTAAAACGCCTGACTTGAGCGGCGGAATGCTACGCCCTTCTTTCATGCTTTACAGCCAGCAAACTCACATCGTCGAGGTTTTTTAACGACTCGCATAGGCGACTCCAGAGCTTTACGGGTTCTCGCAGCGTCATCGAGAGATCTTTCAGAGTCGCCTCTTTTTCGGCAAATTCAACTGGCGCCAGGCAGTCCATTACTCCGTCGGAAAACACTAAAAGCGTGCTACCTGGTGGAAAATCCGCCTGATCCGAGCCGTAGACAGCTTCTGGAAATAACCCCAAAGGCTTGGCCGATTGCTGCAGGGACACCACCTCGCCTTGGGGGGGCAAGATCAGCGCCGGGGGATAGTGAGCGGCCATACTGTAGTGCAGCAGGTTTGTTTGCTTATCGATAATGCCCAAGAACATGGCTACGTGTTTTTCAATGCCCTGAGCTATAAGGGTCTGGTTAATCCAGCCCAACATGTCGCCAGGGGACTCAAACTGAGGCAAACCAAATTTTTGC
>CAZWQK010000304.1:0-2605 GCA_964635835.1 uncultured Pseudomonadales bacterium | reverse complement strand
GTAACGCCTTGCGCTGCCCCAACGTGCTGGGCGCGTTCAGAGGACTGGCTCCGCTGGCCTCAGCAATGGGGGGAAAACCATCAGCGTGATTGCGATAGGCACCCGCAATGGAGATGGCGTGACCGGGCTCTATAGGAATAACAGGTATTGGCCAACACCGTAGGCTCCGGCGCTGGGACTTTGAAAACAGATCCTCTGAATGAGCAGAATTTTTCGCACCGCAACATTATGCGCGCGCCCGATTTTACTGTGGCTACTCTTTCAAAAAAGCGAGAATTCATGAAGTTATTTAATGAATAACGCTAACAATTAGTAGCTAGTGAGGCGTTACTTGAGAGCAGCTTTGATACCGTGATTGGCATGGCTGGGGCATTCGATAATCGACACAACAACTTAGTAGCAATACTTAAGAGCTACTCATCACTAGCCCAAGCGGCTAGCGACGTAGGCGTGTCTGCAAACTACCTTTCCCAACTTAAAGGCGGCAAAAATATCGGTCATGTAATAGCTCGTCGCTTGGAATATGGTTTTGGTTTGGAACCGGGCTGGCTCGATCTGGATCATCTCTCCGACCAAACTACAAATCTCAGCGAGCACCAAATTACCCAGCAGGCCCTGAATCTGAGCACCAAGTCCCGTACCCGGCTGATCAAAAAACTGGTGAATTCACTCCCCGATTAGCGCCCGCTGAGCTGTATACAAGAACAAAAATGAAAACAAAGTCATTGTGGGTGATTGTAGACGTTGGATCTGGACAGCGAGTTACACGACTCGGTGTGCATGGATCCCGAGAATCAGTCCAAGCCATACTCGATCTGCAGCTGTCTTCCTTCGATGTGAAAATCAAACCGCAGTTTGAAGTTCAGCGCATTGAGGAAACTCAAACCGACCCTTGCTCTGACGCTACGGAGCAGTAAATTTTTCAACTTGCACTAGACAAGTGTGCGCTGACGGCCCTTGGGCAAGCTGAGAGGTGCCCTTATCCCGAGTCAGCACGTTTGGATTGCCGTTCAACTCTAATCCCGTCTCCGGGCACGGCTTGAACCAGGCACCCACGGGTAAAATGACGGTGTCACTGCGCATTTGGGACTCTAGAGCAACGCCGGCAAGACACGCGCCGCGCTGGTTGAATACCCGAACCAAGTCGCCCGGGCCAATACCGCGATCTCGGGCCGCCTCAGGGTGCATGGTGAGCACTTCTTTACCCTGTATTTTACCGGCCTGACTGTAGGCGCTTTGATCGAACTGGCTGTGCAGCCGCCGTTTTGGTTGGGGGGACAGTAGATGCAGGGGATAGCGAGCGCGATCAACCTCCTGCCATTCTATGGGTTCCAACCAGGTAGCCTGACCAGGACAATCGTCATAGCCAAAACCAGCAATAGTCTCTGAGTACAGTTCCAGCTTGCCAGAGGGGGTAGTCAACGGTGATGTATTTGGGTCCGATCGAAAATCCGCCATCCAGTCCTTGGTGCGCGGTTCATCAGGCAGGCGATAAATCCCCGCCTTTTCCCACTGCTCAAACGTCGGCAGGCTAAAACCCTGTTGGGTCGCTAGGGCTGCGGATCGTTGCCATATATCCTCAAGCCACTGGCGTTCGGTTTTGTTTTCAGTAAAGGCCTCGTTGAATCCTAGCCACTTAGCTAATCCGGCGAAAATCTCGTGGTCTGACTTGGCTTGATGCTGTGGCGGTATGGCTTGCTGCATCAAGTGCGCGTACGGGTCGTGACTGGAGGCACAGATATCCGTGCGCTCGAGAGACGTGGTGGCGGGAAAAACGATGTCTGCCCATTGGGCTACTGGAGTCCACCAGGGTTCATTGACGATCACCGTATCTGGACGTCGCCAACCTTCCACCAGACGATTCAAATCCTGATGATGGTGGAAAGGATTGCCGCCAGCCCAGTAAATCAACTTGGTATCCGGATAGACGATAGAGCGCCCGTCGTATTGCACCGAGGTATTGGGGCTTAGCAACATATCCGCTATCCGTGCTACCGGAATTGCATGGCCAGCCGGATTCCTGCCCTTCGGCAGCGTTGCCCAGTTAAACCGCTTGTAGTTAGACCCCACGAAGCCCTCGGCACTGTAGCCAAAACCAAAGCCGCCTCCGGGCAGTCCGATCTGGCCGAGCATGGCGGCAAGGGTCGCCAACATCCAATAGGGCTGCTCGCCGTGGTCGCCGCGCTGCAGGGCCCATGCAGCGGTCAGAAACGTTCGTTTAGACGCCATAGTTCTGGCTAAATCCCGAATCGTTGTGGCGTCCACACCACAAATCGCCGCAGCCCAGGCAGGCGTCTTTGGCTCCTGGTCACTAGCGCCCAACAGATAGTCTCTAACGTGCTGGTAACCAACACAGTGACTTTGCAAAAATTCCCCGGCAGCCAAACCTTCGGTTACCAGTACATAGGCTATACCCAGCATTAACGCCACATCTGAACCCGGTTTTGGGGCAATCCAGCCCGCATCTAACTCCGCATCCACGTCCCCGGCCACCGGCGAGATGTTGATGAACTCAACCCCGGACTTTCGAGCACGCCGCAGATCTAGGTGGGTCCGGTGCTCGGTAAGGCCGCCATAGGCCACCTGAGCGTTTCTCCTTGGCAGG
>CAZWQK010000303.1:0-2623 GCA_964635835.1 uncultured Pseudomonadales bacterium | reverse complement strand
TGTTCGCCGTGCGGGATGGCGAGCAAAGCCGCTTCTCCCATTGGGCGCTGATTCAAGGCATCGACGTGCTTGAGCTGCCGGATTCACGAGGTGAAAGCCGCTGCTATTTCGACAAGCTGCAGCCCTTCAATCCCATTTGGGAGGCCATCGACACTCTGTCCCACAAGCCCAGCGACGAGCAGCTGCAGCGCGAGAAATTGGAGGGTGCACGAACCTTGCGTTGGCCACTGCAAGACAATCAACTCCACCCCTACACCATTTGTGAAACGCCAGTCTTTATTACCGGACCAGCTGTGTGACCCGGGAAGTTTCGTCACTCGCCGGGAACTATTAATGTGTGGTGTTGTCTGGCGGCAAAGGTGTCGGCCCTGGTGCGCTGTCTTCTGTATCCTCTTCATTCGTGCTTGCGGCCAGTAGCGGCGTGATGACTTTCTTAACCGGAGCGCCCAACTCGCGAAGCTTTTCAGCCTGACTGACCAGGTTGCCCCGGCCGCTGGCCAGGCGCCCGTATAGGGTATCGTAGGTTCCCTGTACCGTTCCCAGCTGACGACCCAGTTTATCCACTTCGTCCACCACTCCATGCAACTTGTCGTAGAGAGCTCCTGCCCGCTGGGCGATGTCCTGGGCGTTGCGATTTTGTTTTTCCACCTGCCAGAGGTTGTCGATGATGCGCAGCGCCATCATCAGGGTCGTGGGGCTCACCAGCATGATGCGCTTGTTAAAGGCCTCGATGAATAACTTCGCGTCCAGTTCCATGGCGAGAGTAAAAGCGGATTCAATGGGAATGAAAAGCAGCACAAAGTCCAAGGAGCGCAAATCCGGCAGCTGATCGTAATCTTGCTCGGCCAACTTTTTAATTTGACCCTTTACCGCCTCAACGTGCTGCTTTAAGAACAGCTGGCGGGCCTGATCGTCCTCGGTAGCCAGAGCCTGCTCATAGGCCACCAGGGTGACCTTAGAGTCGACGACTACGTCCTTGCCCTCGGGGAGCCGAATGACGATGTCCGGTCGCTTCAAACGTCCCTGCTGATCCTTGCTGGAGGGCTGAACAAAGTACTCGTGACCTTTTCTTAAGCCGGAGTCTTCGAGGATCCGCTCCAGCACCAGCTCTCCCCAATTGCCCTGAATTTTGTTGTCGCCTTTCAGTGCCTTGGTCAGATTCTCAGCCTCTTCGTTTATGCGGTTACTGGCCAACTGCAGGTTCTGCATTTCTTTGAGCAGCGATGCTCGCTCTTTTGTATCAGACCGATAGACCTCCTCGACCCGCTTGCGAAAGTCCCCGATTTGCTCCCGAAACGGGTTGAGCATAACGTCCAAGGACTGCTGCTGTTGGGCGCTTTGGACGTTGAGCACCTTGGTGGCTAGAGATTCAAACTCCACTTTCATACGCTCGTTGGATTCGCGCAGCAGTTTTTCCCTGGCGGCAAAGCTCGCTTGAGCCTCTTCCATGCGTCCGACCAGCGCGGCGTACTCGGTTTGTTTTTCCGTCAGCTGATGCTGCAGCGCAATGTTGTGCTCGGAAAGCTCCTGCTGCCGCTGGGCGGCCACACCCTCAACGGCCTGCAGCGCCGCTAATTCTTTTTCCACTACAGCCAAGGCAGCTTGGCCACGACTTTTCAGCAGCAATCCAACAACGCTGGCGCCAACCCCAGCGCCCAGGACGAGACAGACAATGAGCGTTATGGTGGCTGGAATATCCGGCACTGAGGACCCCTTGATGATGGCGTAATGGCCAAGGATGAGATAACCCATGCTTGGGAGCAAGCCTGATACACTGCCCCCCACACATCCGATGACGCCATGGGCCAGTTTCAGGAGGGGAAAATGACCGGCAACAAAAAGAAAATTGGAATTCAGCTGCCTCGACAGGCCAACACGGAAGAAGTTGCCATTCGATATTCCCTTGAGCTTGAGGCCCTTGACCCGGTAGCGGAAATCGTCGAGGTGGCTGCCAAAACTCCGGAAGAATTCGCCGCGGGCGTCAAGCACATGGACGGCATCATTACCTCCCGGGGATTTCGCATCGACGCCCCCCATAACGAGGAAACCCATCACGCCATCAATGCTGACGCCTTCGCGAAGCTGCCCGACCATGCCGTTGTTGTAAATACCGCTCGGGGTCCGCTGATTGACGAGCAGGCGTTAATCAAGGCGCTGGACGATGGGGCCATTGCCGGAGCAGGTTTGGACGTCTTGGAACAAGAGCCGCCGGCGCCGGACAATCCCCTACTGCATCGGAAGAATGTGCTGATCAGCCCCCATGTGGCATCGGCCACCACACGCATGCGACCCGAACCCCGGCGGCAAGTTGGGCGCGAAGTAGCCCTGGTGCTGCGCAATCGTTGGCCGATGAGCTGCGTTAACCCAACGGTGCTGTCCAAAGTTCCACTGGAACGGTGGCAGCCCTACCCCATGAATCGCGGGCCAAACCGGTAAAGTGCGGACCCAGACTGGCTGGCGTTAGCACGATGTCTTGGAACGATCTACAGCTGCCGCCGCCAATTCAGCGCAGTTTCAACTCGGAGAAAGCCGCAGAAGTCGCGTTGCCCGGGGCCCTGCACGGCTTCAGCAACCCGCTGGCGACCATCAACGCCTGCGTGATGATGCTCGACTACCTCGGCGA
>CAZWQK010000302.1:0-2650 GCA_964635835.1 uncultured Pseudomonadales bacterium | reverse complement strand
CAGACCACGAGAATCCAGGTACTTCATCACGTGAGCTTGATAGATGGCCTGAAGCGGCCCCAGACCCATGGAAACCGTTGGGAACTGCCAATAGTTGGGCATCAGCCACGGGTGGGGGTACGAGGACAGCCCATTGCTGCCGGTCTCGCGCCGGAAATTATCCAGCTGTTCTTCACTTAATCGCCCCTCTAGGAACGAGCGCGCATAAATCCCCGGGGATGCATGGCCCTGAAAGTACACCAAGTCCCCTGAGCGGCTGGCCTCGTCTGCCGAGGTTGCAGGCTGGGGTGCGCGAAAAAAGTAGTTGAAGCCCACATCGTAAAGGGTGGCCGAGGACGCGAAGCTGGAGATGTGTCCGCCAAGATCTCCCGGACGACGGTTCGCGCGCACCACCATGGCCAAGGCATTCCAACGAATCAAGCTGCGTATGCGCCGCTCCATAAACAGGTCACCGGGCATTGGCGTTTCATCCACGACGGGAATCGTATTTCGGTAGGGGGTTGAGACTGCGAAGGGCAGGCTTGCTCCGGTGCGCGTTAACCGACCCGCCAGACTTTGCAGCAATGCCGATGCCGCAGCCACGCCATCGCGCTTTAAAACGCCCTCTAAGGCCTCAAGCCATTCTTCCTGCTCTTGTGGATCAAACCCGTTGAGGTCTGGTTGATTCACGCGTTTCCTCCTTGGTGGGCTTTTGCATTTTCGACCTGCGGCGCACTGGCAAACATAAGACTGTGCAGGGCAGCCAGCAGTCTGGGCCAGTCAAAGTAAGGGCCGGGATCTTCTTTGCGTCCCGGTGCAACTTCCTGGTGTCCAACAATGGCGCTGGGACTCAAACTTGGGTAGCGCCGGCATAGAGCGGCGCAAATAGGAATTAGCGCCTGGTACTGAGCGTCGGTGAACGGTTGATGCCAAGTACCCTCAAGCTCAATACCAAGGCTGAAATGATTACAGCTTCGCCTGCCCGCCCAGCTAGACACCCCCGCATGCCAAGCGCTGAGGTTAAAGGGCACAAATTGCTCCACCTGACCGTTACGATCGACAAACAGATGAGGAGCCACGCGCAGGCCTGCAAGGTCAGCAAGGCTCGGGTGGGATTCACAATCCAGACGCCCCGTAAACAGCTGAGAAGGCAAACCGGTGCCGAATTCTCCCGAGGGAAGAGATATGCAGTGAATGATAATCAGCTCGGGCTGCCAAACGAATTGTCCTGCCTCGGCACCACCGGCTTGGCCGGCTGGCGGGCCGCAGTGGGGACTTGGGCACCAATGAGCACCATTTAGGCGATGTGTCTCGTCGATTACCATGTCATTATTATCTCACGATTACTCAATACTCGTGCCATTCAAAACTCAAAAGTCCGCCAATCATTCGCCGCGGCCCGTTCGACTGCTCTAAACGCGAGAAAATCAATGCCTACCGAGATGCATTTCCATCCTCTAGATTCAAACAGCCTTAACGAGGCTGTGTTTAGCAACGTCACTCAGGCGCTAACCGAGGATCTTGGTGGCGGCGATATTACCGCAAGCTTGATCGACGCCGATGCCCTGGCCAGCGCCACAGTCATTACTCGCCAGGCAGGAGTTTTTTGCGGTGCCCTGTGGGTGAACGAAACCCTGCGACAGATTGACCCCGGGGCAAAAATTCGTTGGCAGGTGGCAGACGGCGATAGCCTGGAACCGGGTCAGCTCTTGTTTGAAGTAAGCGGCAACGCCCGCAGCCTGCTCACAGCCGAGCGTACCATGCTGAACTTTGTTCAGCTGCTGGCCGGCACTGCCACTCGGACCGCCCAATACGTGGCGCTAATCTCACACACCGGCGCAAGGCTGCTAGACACCCGCAAAACAGTGCCCGGGCTGCGAGTGGCCCAAAAATATGCGGTAACTTGCGGGGGTGGCTACAACCATCGCATCGGTTTGTTCGACGCCTTTCTAATCAAAGAAAATCACATTTTTGCCGCAGGCGGTATAGCCCAAGCCGTCACCACCGCGCGTTCAGCCGCGCCGGACAGCCCAGTTGAAATTGAAGTGGAAAATCTCCAGGAACTGGCAGAGGCCATGGCAGTCGGGGCGGATATCGCCTTGATCGATAATTTCTCTATTCAAGATACGCACACCGCCGTGGCCATGACCCGAGACAAAATGGTTTTGGAAGCGTCCGGGGGGATCACCCAAGACAGCATTGTCGGCATTGCAGAGACCGGAGTGGACTACATTTCCTGCGGCGAGCTGACCAAGGGTGTGGAGCCGTTAGATCTGTCCATGCGATTCTTACTGGATTGACGCCTGGTCAGCTATTGCTGATCCAGGTAGCGCTTCAGCACCGCAAGGTCGCCGTCAATCTGCTGACTGGGACGCAGCCCCAGCAAATCCAGCACCCAAGGGTAGACGTGGACATTGTCGATGGCAGGCACCCGAGTCCCCGGGGCAATGCCAGGCCCGGCAGCGTAAAAAATACCCTGCATGGTTGCCGTGGATTGGGGCAGGTAGCCGTGGGCTCCCCGAGGCGATCGACGGCCCCCCGGTTTGAGACTGATGTAACCCGGAGCGTCGACGATAATGACCAGGTCGGGAACCCGAGGACCCTGCTCCGGGAACCTGATCTGAGCAGGGAATTGCGGTGGCTGCAGCACGGTTAAACCGTCTAGACCACT
>CAZWQK010000301.1:0-2684 GCA_964635835.1 uncultured Pseudomonadales bacterium | reverse complement strand
AATCATCGCTTCGGCTAGCGCTTCCCGTTCTTTCCAGTCGGGAAAATATTCGTCGAGGTTGTTAAGGGCCACGGTATCTCCTTGGACAATCACTGGGGTATGCCATAACGCCAAGGTACATTGGACCGATGGCGCAAAGGCAAGTTCTGACGGCGCGCGATTCTAGCACCAAGTCTGGCGGGATAACATTGCTCAGAACACTGCGGTGAAGGAGACGCATCGAAAGAGGTGGGCACCCGTGTCTGGCTACTGGAAAGGTCACCTTGTCGCCGTAAGCTCGGGTCCCCGGCGGGCTCTAGCGGTACCCCTGGTTGATGGCGGCCAAGGCGTCATTCCCTGGGCACAGAACATCTTCGGTAAGTTCATTCAGCGGTTGGGCCGTGGTTTCCATGATGTCATGGCACTCCACGGCATCGGGGTCTACATACAATAATCCCGTCGCTACCTGCCCTTGTTCCTGCATTTTTTGCACGTAATTCAGGGCGCCGATTCGATCATGGGGATCATAATCTGCATCCAGCTTATATAGCCGCAGGGTACTGCCATCTGGCATAGCAATGTTCTCGAAGGTGCCTTCCGGGTAATCCGCAGTAATTTCAGGTTGGCCCACAATCAGATCCGCATTAATGGCACGGCTGCTGTGTTCCCGCACGAATTCAAAGCTCTTGGTAGAGCCCGAGTGGTTGTTGAAGGCGACACAAGGCGAAATAACGTCAATAAACGCCATACCTTTGTGTTTTAACCCGGCTTTGATTAACGGCACCAGCTGGCGCTTGTCACCGGAGAAACTGCGGGCCACGAAGCTAGCCCCAAGCTGCAGCGCAATGCTCACCAGGTCGATGGGTTCATACAGATTAGGAATACCTTTTTTGCTGGTAGATCCCTTATCGTTGGTGGCAGAAAACTGCCCCTTGGTCAGGCCATACGTGCCGTTGTTGTCCACGAGGTAAAGCATATTCGTACGACGCCGGACCACATGCGCAAACTGCCCCAGCCCAATTGAAGCGCTGTCTCCGTCACCGGAAACACCGATACCAATCAGTTCTCGATTCGCCAAATTCGCTCCGGTCATGACGCTGGGCATGCGTCCATGTACTGAGTTGAACCCATGGCTGCGGTTCAAAAAGTAGCTCGGGGTTTTGGACGAGCAGCCGATTCCCGAAACTTTTGCAAAGCGATGGGGTGGCAGCGATAGCTCCGCACAGGCCTGGACGATGGCCGCGCTGACCGAATCGTGACCGCATCCGGCGCATAGGGTAGAGACTGAGCCCTCATAGTCCCGGCGGGTTAACCCCAACTCGTTTACCGGCAGATTGGGGTGATGGATTCGCGGCTTGGCTACAAATGTCATGAGGACACCTCAGTTAAACGGGCCAGTTTATGTTCTTCGTAATAGGCGCTGATTTGTTCGTTGATATAGTCCGCAGAGATCGATAAACCGGCGAAGTACAGAATCGGGATCAGTTTGGCTGGGTCGGTCTCCAGCTCGTTGATTAGCAAGGTGCGCATTTGCGCGTCGCGGTTTTGCTCAACCACGAAGATCAGCTCGTGATCGGCAACAAACTGCTCGACCTCATCACCAAACGGAAAAGCTCTGACCCGACAAGTGTCCAGGTGTACACCATTAACGGCAAGCTGATCTAGAGCCTCCGGCACCGGTAAGGCGGTGGTACCGTAAAACAATACCCCTACCCGGTTGCCGCTGGTTTGAATCTCGGCCTTGGGCACCAGCCCCCTAGCTGTTTGCCATTTGAGCTGCAAGCGCTCCATGTTGCGCTGATAAGCTTCCGGAGATTCCGTGTAGGCAGCGTACTCGTCCCGGGATGTGCCCCGGGTAAAAAAGGCCCCTTTCTCCGGGTGCGTACCGGGCAAGGTTCGATACCCTACCCCATCACCATCAACGTCAAGGTAGCGCCCGAAGGTCTCCTCTTCGTCCAAATCCCTGGCGGACAGGACCTTGCCACGATCGTATTGGCGGGCGTCATCCCACTCCAGGGGATCACTCAGATTTTCGTTCATCCCCAGCTCCAGGTCGCTGAGCACCAAGATCGGTGTTTGCAACCGGTCCGCCAAATCCAAGGCATCTGCGGCGAATTCGAAACACTCTTTTGGCGTAGCGGGAAACAACAGCGGATGTTTGGTGTCACCGTGTGAGGCATAGGCAGCACCAATGAGGTCACCCTGCTGGGTCCGCGTCGGCATACCCGTAGAGGGCCCAGCGCGCTGAATGTCCCAGATCACCGCCGGCAGCTCAGCAAAATAGGCCAGACCGATGAATTCAGACATTAAGGAGATCCCGGGGCCGCTGGTGGCAGTAAAGGCTCGAGCGCCGTTCCAGGCGGCACCAATGACGATCCCAATGGCAGACAGTTCATCTTCTGCCTGCATAAAGGCGTAATTTTTATGCCCGGTGTCAGGGTCAATCCGCAGCTTCTTGCAGTGATTTTCAAAACTTTCGGCCACCGAGGTAGACGGTGTGATGGGATACCAGGCGCATACGGTTGCGCCACCGTAGACACTGCCTAAACCAGCAGCATCATTGCCATCCATCATGATTCGATCGCCCACCGCATCGCTGACGCGCACCTGCAGCGGCAGCGGCGCCTGCAGGTATTCCAAGGCATAGTCTCTGCCCAGTTCAAGGGCCCGAATATTAGGCTCAATGAGTGTGTCCTTACCCCGAT
>CAZWQK010000300.1:0-2687 GCA_964635835.1 uncultured Pseudomonadales bacterium | reverse complement strand
ATCACTATGAGTAGTCAACCAACCAGCGGGCGCGCCAAGGCGGCGATGCCTTTTGAAAAGTACAAGCCGTTTCAGGCCATTGATTTACCGGACCGCCAGTGGCCCACAAACACGCTGACCCAGGCACCCCGGTGGTGCAGTGTGGATCTGCGCGACGGTAACCAGGCGCTTATCGACCCGATGAGTGTGGACGAAAAAATGCGCCTGTGGGATTTGCTGCTGGAAATTGGTTTTGCAGAAATTGAAGTGGGTTTTCCGGCGGCTTCTCAGCCGGACTTTGACTTTATTCGTCGCATCATTGACGAAGGCCGCATTCCTGCCGACGTGCACATTCAAATCCTTTGTCAGGCCCGTAAAGAGCTGATCGAGCGCTCGGTTGAGGCGCTTGAGGGCGCACCGAATGTGATCTTTCACCTCTACAACTCCACGTCAGAGCTGCAGCGCCGGGTGGTTTTTGGCATGGATCGCCAGGGCATCATCGACTTGGCGGTAGAGGGTACTGCCCTGGTGCGGGACGGTTTGAAGAACTTTGATTCCAATGTAACTTTCGAATATTCGCCGGAAAGCTTCACCGGCACCGAGCTGGATTTCGCTTCGGATATTTGCACTGCCGTCGCCGACACCTGGGGGGCAACGCCGGAAAACCCCATGATTATCAATTTGCCCAGCACGGTTGAAATGTCCACGCCGAATATTTACGCGGACCAAATCGAATGGTTTTGCCGGAACTTTCCGCGCCGGGACAGTGCTGTGATTAGCCTGCACACCCACAACGACCGGGGCACCGGTGTAGCCGCCACCGAGTTAGGGTTGATGGCTGGCGCCCAGCGGGTGGAAGGGACGCTGTTTGGCAATGGCGAGCGCACGGGGAATTGCGACATCATTACCATGGCCATGAATTTGTTCAGCCAGGGCGTAGACCCAACCCTGGACTTTCGTGAAATGCCGAAAATTCGTGAGGTGGCGGAATCCGTGAATAAGCTGGCGGTGCCCGAGCGGCACCCCTATGCCGGAGAACTGGTGTTTACCGCCTTTTCCGGTTCCCACCAGGACGCCATAAAAAAAGGCATGTCGCAAGTGGATCGCAGTCGTTGGGAAGTGCCGTACCTGCCCATTGATCCTGCAGATGTGGGCAGTTCCTACAAAGAAACCATTCGCGTGAACAGCCAATCCGGGAAAGGCGGCGTGGGATTCATGTTGGAAGAGCACTACGGCCTGTCGCTCCCTCGAGACCTGTTAGTGGAATTCAGCAGCCACGTACAAAAGCTCACGGAGACCCTGGATCGGGAGGTGAAAACCGACGAGATCTATCAGTGCTTGTTGGACACCTATGTGGTTGATAGCGAACCCTATCGACTGGTGGACTACGATTTGCTGCCGGGCCGGGAGCATGACCAACGATGCGTGGCTCGAGTGGCGGCATCGGAAAATGTGCTCACCATTGACGGTGAAGGCTCGGGTCCCATCGAAGCCTTTGTCACCGCGCTGGTGGAAACGCTGAACGAGCCGGTAACGATCCTAAGCTACCAGGAAGTGGCCATGGGCATGGGCAGCGATGCGCAGGCCATTTGCATCGTATCCATCGAGGACAAAGAAGAAGGGCAGCGTTGCTACGGCGTAGGCATTAGCCGTAACACCACGACAACGGCGCTAAACGCCATTATTTCTGCTATGAATCGGCGCTGGGGTAAGGTCTAGCTGCTGGCCCCAGCGCCTTCCGGCGCTGGGGTAGCGTCCTCAGTTTCTTTGGGCTCTGGGTCCGGCTGACCCACCGGAGACTGACGTCGCACGCTGATGGTTTTAACGATGTTGTCTTTTATTTGCAGCGTCTCGATCTGATAGTCGCCAAGGCGCAGGCACACATTGGTCTCGGGAATGGTTTCCAAATGCTCTAGGACCAAACCGCTTAAGGTCTTGGGACCCTCCATGGGCAAATCCCAGCGCAGCGCGCGGTTGATATCCCGCAGCACCGCCATGCCATCAATAACGAAGCTGCCGTCGCTCTGGGGCGAGATCTCCGGCATGTTGGCGGCGTAATCGCTGGTAAATTCCCCGACAATCTCTTCCAGAATGTCCTCCAACGTCACAATGCCCTGAATATCCCCGTATTCGTCTACGACCAGCGCAAGGCGCTGCTTTTCTTTTTGGAAATTAAACAGCTGGGTGTGCAGAGGCGTGGCCTCGGGCACGTAATAGGGTTCTCGTGTTAGCTGCAGCAGGTCGGCCTTGGAGAACTCTTCTTGATAGACCAGCCTCGCAAGACGGCGCAGATGCAAAATGCCCAGCACATTATCAAAGCTGTCTTTGTAAATGGGCAGCAGGGTGTGCTGGCTGGCCGCGGCGGTATTGAG
The DNA here is from genome assembly GCA_964635835.1 of uncultured Pseudomonadales bacterium. Taxonomy (GTDB): domain Bacteria; phylum Pseudomonadota; class Gammaproteobacteria; order Pseudomonadales; family Azotimanducaceae; genus UBA4421. Next base: position 336 of record CAZWQK010000300.1, on the reverse strand, counting down.
AATGTTGCTCATCTCGTCTTCGATGTCGATGGCGGCAATCTCAGCCTTGGGTACCATGATGTCATTCACCGTTACCGACTCCAGGTCGAGAATGCGCGTTAACATGCTCTGGCGTTCGCCCACGGACGTTGCGCCTTCAACTACAACGGTCTTTAGCTCATCGGTGGTGAGCTGGTCATCGTCCTCACCACTGCGGGCCAGAAACGGACGCACCAAGGCATTGCTCACGGCGTTCACCATGACAACCGCTGGCAGCAGAATTTTTTGCAGGGGATGCAGAACAAACACCGCTCGCAGCGCCCAGTTTTCTGGCCGCTCTGCCGCCAGAGTGTTTGG
>CAZWQK010000299.1:0-2696 GCA_964635835.1 uncultured Pseudomonadales bacterium | reverse complement strand
CATTGTCCGTGGTGGAATGCGACGCCATGCGTTGCTGTCTCCAAATCTAGTGGTACAAAGCCGTTTGCTTCGGCCTGCTGTCGAAAATGCGCCAAGGCCAGCGGTTCATCTGAGAACGCTATGCCAATATCACCGCCGCCTGCGCCGCAGGGCTTGTAGAGCACTCCTGCGGCGGCGGCAAGTGTATCCAACCTTGCGTGTTCTTGGGTGAAAATATTGAGAATTGCGACATCGTCCAGGGCTTTTAATGCACGGCAATAGTCAGCCAGTAAGGTGAGGCTTGCACCGCTGCGGCAAAGTCTCTGACTCATGGTCACCAAGTTGTCTAGCTCTGCGGTGCTTGCTTGCTCTCGCCACTGGTCAAAGTGGGTTATGTGGTCGGCAGTGGCGGCGCTGGTGCCGCTCCAGACCACCTGCCAATGCAGCTCCGGTGCCAGACTTGCGCTGCGCGCCTGGCCTTGCTCAAAGTGAATCAGTCCACCGTGCCAGACCGAAGCCACGTCCAAACCGCTGCCCTTGCCCCCCTGCCAGTGTTTGTGAATGGCCAGCGCCTCGGCCAGAGTGGGCTCACGCCCGGTAATCTGACACAGCAGCCGGTAGGCAGCCGTGCAGACCGCCGCCGAGGAGCCAAGGCCGAGCTTGCGCGGACCGCTGAAAAATGACGAACTGTCGGTGGTGATGTGCAGGGGCGTTGAACACTCGGCCAGAGAGGTTAGCTGCCAGTACTGGAGAATCGCCCGGATCAGGGCGCTGCCCGGGCCAGTTGGCAAGGTCTGAGCATTGACAACCTCAGGCTCCGATACAAAGCCCCGGCTGGTAAAGCGCCATGCATCCTCGGCTGACGGCTGCGCGCTGATCGTGGCCCGACTGCTTACCGCCATTACCGCCGCTGGCGCCCCGGCCAACACTGCGTACTCACCCCACAGGACAATTTTGCCCGGCGCTGATGCACTGCTCATGTGACGACTCTGGCTCCCTGCCCAAGGGGGCTGCGAATTATCTGGATCACGCCGGGCGTATCAGCCAAGGCCTTGGCGACGGCAGCGGCGCTCTCGGGTAGGCAGACGGCCTTGATTTGCGGGCCGGCGTCGACGGTGAAGAACACCTGCTCCCCCTGAGCTCGCAGCAGCCGAACCTGATCCATGCAGGCAATGCTGGCCGGCGTCCAATAGCTCAAGGTTGGCTGACTGGTCAGCATGAGGCTGTGCATTTTTAGGCAGTTTAGCTCCGCTACGGCGGCCAGGGCGTCAAAGTCCCTGTGGTTGATGGCCGCAGAGCCGGCGGCAAAATCCGTCGCGGCATCGCGCAGCCACGCTTTGTAGTAGGGCGAGGTCAGACGTGAGCGCTCCATACCCTCGCCGGAGCTGACGCTCTTGGCCTCGTTGCTGGTAACGGCGACTACCACCTCCAGCGGCCAGTGCTCACAGCGAGCCAGGCGTAACGCCCGCCACTGGGGCGGCACCAAGGCGACGAAGCCGCCGAAGATGGAGCGAGCGGCGCTGGCGGAGCCCTGGCGCGCCCACTTGGAACACATTTCTTCGTTCAGCCCCAGTTCGCAGTGGGTATTGATGGCGGTGATCAGGGCGGCGAATCCTGAGGCCGAGGATGCCAAACCGGCACTGGTGGGAAAGTCGTTGCGGGTGCTGATGCGCAGCGGCGGCACTTCAAAGGTTTGCCGTAATCTGGTCAGCCAGCGCTGCAGCTTGGGATCTTCACGGCTGTCGCCGTTGAGTTCCAAGGTGTCTGCCGGCGCATCTTCCACCTGAGTAATCGTGGTCAAACCCGCCAGGGTAATGGACAGGTTTGGCGTAGCCGGAAAATTCCCGGGCTTTGCCTGTTTGCCCCAGTACTTCACCAGGGCAATGTTGGGATGGGCGTGGGCAGTGGTCATATTAGAACGGAAACGTCACTTGGCTGGTACCTATTGATAGGCTGGTGGCGGCGTAAAGTTGAAGCCTTGTTGCTCAAGCTCCTGGGCGATGCCGATGGTGACCAGGTCGCCAAACTCTGGGCCCACAATTTGCACCCCGATAGGCAGTCCGTCACGGTTCAAACCCGTGGGGATTACTGTAGACGGCAGATAGGCAACGCCAGTTAAGCCCGCCCAAAAGACCTGCTCGAAATAGGGGCGTTCGGCGTTATCCACTAAAATGCTTCGCTCTTCGAAGGGCCGGTGGTCATGCTTAAACGCCGGGGTCGGCATGATCGGCATGACTAAGGCGTCAAATTCCTGGAAGTAATCGTGCCAGGCCCAGCGCAGTCGCTGGCGTTCTTCGTTGGCAGCGCTCCAGTCCCGGAAGGAGGACACCTGGCCACGAAAGACTTTGGCGGCATCGCTTTGGTCGTTGGGGTCTAAGGTCTGCACGAGTTCTACAAGAGAGTAGTAATCCTCATCGGGCATCCGCGATGCCATGGTGGCCTGCAGCAGATGACCGTAAATATCGTGGGACCGAGATGGATCAAAGGCGGGACGGGCGTCTTCGTCGAGTTGGGCGCCGGCGTCTCGAAGGGCTGCAGCGACCTTGTTTACCCGATCCTCCACTTCCTTGGAGATGGGCGCCTGTTCTTGGCTGCGCCAGATGCCGATGCGCAAATCTCCCAGGCGGCGACCGCCCAGATCCGGTAAGTCCAGCTTGTAGCCTCGTGCCACGATGGAGTCTGGACCCGCGGTCAGATCCACAGAGGTGCGCAGGTCT
>CAZWQK010000298.1:2129-2714 GCA_964635835.1 uncultured Pseudomonadales bacterium | reverse complement strand
CAGGGGGCATTCAGGACGAAGACATCATCATCCGTTTTAACGGCGAGGAAATCACCCGGGCCGGTGAACTGCCCCACTGGGTAGGGCGCACGCCGGTGGGCGAGGCCGCGGAAGTGGTGGTGTTCCGGGCCGGTAAAGAGGTCACTCTGGAAGTTGTCTTGGGCGAACTGCCGGAAGATCCTCGCATGGCCGCCAGTGGCGGCTCCCGGGCCACTGATCGGCAGACGGCCCTGGGAGTGACCGTTCGTGACGTTACCGCCCAGCGCCGCAGCGACTTGGATATTGATGGCGGTGCCGAGGTGGTCAGTGTTTCTGGCATCGCTGAAGCTGCGGGCTTACGCCCGGGGGACGTGGTGCTGCGTATGAAGGGGCGAGTAATCGACAGCGCGGACACCTTGCGAGAGGTAGCCGATGCAGCCCAGGCCGGTGACGTGATTCCGGTGCTGGTGCTGCGCCAGCAAGGTAATGCCACCCGTCGTACCTACATTACGCTGCGCGTGCCGGAGGAAGACGAGTAGGTCGGCCCTCCGAAGGTCGGGTTTCAACCCGACACCTTCAGGCCGACATCTCTGCTGTCGGGCTAAA
>CAZWQK010000298.1:0-2029 GCA_964635835.1 uncultured Pseudomonadales bacterium | reverse complement strand
GCCCGACCTACAGCGCATCTCCTTCGTAGGTCGGGTTTCAACCCGACACAGCCTTTAGGCCGACATCCCTTGTCGGGCTAAAGCCCGACCTACAGCGCATCTCCTTCGTAGGTCGGGTTTCAACCCGACACAGCCTTCAGTCCGACATCCCTTGTCGGGCTAAAGCCCGACCTACGGCCCGACCTACGGCCCGACCTACGAGCCCGACCTACGGCCCGACCTACAGCGCAAAACCTTCGCCCAGCAAAAGGCACTGGATGGTTGCTATATAGCCGCTGCCGTATGAGCTAAACTGCGCCACCATTATCAAGAGTAGATGCCGCGTGGCAGACAACCAGCACATTCGCAATTTCTCCATTATCGCCCACATCGACCACGGCAAGTCCACCCTGGCCGACCGCTTCATTCAGCGCTGCGGGGGGTTGTCGGATCGAGAGATGGAGGCCCAGGTACTGGACTCTATGGAGTTGGAGCGGGAGCGGGGCATTACCATCAAAGCCCAGTGCGTGACCCTGCACTACCAGCACAGTAATGGCGAAACCTACCAACTGAACTTTATCGACACCCCGGGCCACGTGGACTTTAGCTACGAGGTCTCTCGCTCACTGGCTGCCTGCGAGGGCGCGCTGCTGGTCGTTGACGCGGCTCAAGGGGTCGAAGCCCAAAGCGTCGCCAACTGCTACACCGCCATTGAGCAGGGCCTGGAAGTGCTGCCGGTGCTGAATAAAATCGACCTGCCTCAGGCCGAGCCGGAGCGGGTGGCCGGTGAGATTGAGGACATTATCGGTCTGGACGTCACGGACATTATCCAGTGCAGTGCCAAAACCGGCATGGGCGTGGACGAGCTGCTGGACCATTTGGTGGACGCCATTCCGCCGCCGCAGGGCAGCGACGACGAAGACCTCCAGGCCCTGATTATTGATTCCTGGTTCGACAACTACCTGGGCATCGTGTCTCTGGTGCGGGTGATGCAGGGCCGCCTCAACAAGGGCGATAAGATCCACATCAAATCCACCGGGAAAACCCACTCCATCGACCAGCTCGGGCGCTTTACGCCAAAGCGCGAGCCCGACAAAAGCCTGGGCGCAGGAGAAGTGGGCTATGTGATTGCCGGTATCAAGGACATCACCGGTGCCCCGGTCGGGGACACCCTGGTTAGCGCCAAAACCCCTGACGTGGAACAGCTGCCGGGTTTTACGCGGGTCAAGCCCCAGGTCTATGCCGGGCTCTTTCCCGTGCATTCCGAAGATTTCGAGGCCTTCCGCGAAGCCCTGGAAAAACTGGTGCTCAACGACGCCTCGCTGTTTTACGAGCCAGAATCCTCCGACGCCTTAGGCTTCGGTTTTCGCTGCGGCTTTCTCGGCATGCTGCACATGGAAATTGTTCAGGAGCGGCTGGAGCGGGAGTACGGGCTTGATCTGATCACCTCAGCGCCCACCGTGGTCTACGAGGTAGAGCTGGCCGATGGTTCGGTTAAGCAAATTGATAATCCGTCGCGGCTGCCCAACAACTTCAAAGAGATGCGCGAGCCCATTGCCGACGTGAACATTTTGGTGCCACAGGACTACGTGGGTAACGTCATGTCACTGTGCGTAGAGCGTCGGGGTGTGCAAAAAAACATGCACTTTTCTCAGGGCCAGGTGTCCATGCACTGGGAAATGCCCATGAACGAAGTGGTCATGGACTTCTTCGACCGGCTCAAATCCGTCAGTCGCGGCTTCGCCTCGCTGGACTACAACTTTGTCCGCTTCGAGTCGGCCAAGCTGGTGAAGCTCGATATGCTGATTAACGGCGACAAAGTAGATGCCCTGGCCAGCATCGTGCACCGGGATCAGGCCCAAAGCCGGGGCCGGGCGCTGGCGGAAAAAATGAAGGAACTGATTCCGCGCCAGCTTTTCGATGTGGCCCTGCAGGCAGCCATTGGCGGGCAAATTGTCGCCCGGCAAACCGTTAAAGCCCTGCGTAAAAACGTGACGGCCAAGTGCTATGGCGGCGACATTACCCGCAAGAAGAAACTGCTGGAGAAGCA
>CAZWQK010000297.1:0-2731 GCA_964635835.1 uncultured Pseudomonadales bacterium | reverse complement strand
AAGCGTCCTACGGCGGCGATTGAGGATGCTGATCTAGAAACCATGATTGAGCGCCTGCGTGACCAGCATGCCATCCAAGAACCAGCGGCTCGTCCTGCAGCGGAAGGCGACCAGGTGAAAGTGGACTTCACGGGCGAGCTGGAGGGCGAACGAGTAGAGGAAGCCTGCGGTGAAGGCATGTCATTCACCATCGGCCAGGGCCAGATGATTGAGGATTTTGATAAGGGTGTTGTTGGCCTGGGTGCTGGCGAGGAGCGCACCTTCGATGCGGTGTTTCCCGAAGATTATCGAGCAGAGGAACTACAGGGCAAGACGGTCCAGTTCACGGTGAAAGTAATCGAAGTGACCGAGAAGCAGCTACCGGAACTGAATGACGAGTTCTTCCAAAAGTTTGGCATCGAAGAGGGCGGTGAGGATGCCTTTCGCAAAGAGGTTCAGGCGAACATGGACCGGGAGCTTGAGGCTTCGATAAAAAATCAAGTTAAACAACAGGTTATGGATGGTTTGACGGAAATACATGAATTTCCAATTCCGCAAGACGTCGTCTATCGTGAGATCCACGTTTTAAAAGACCAGATGATGAGTCAGTTCCAAATGCCTCCGGGTCAAGCCCAAAGCTTGGAACTGCCTGACGCACTGTTCCACGATCAAGCAGAAAAACGGGTAAAAGTGGGCTTGATTGTAAATGAGGTGATTAGCGCCGGCGAATTGGTGGCTGATACCGATAAGGTCGAGGCCAAGCTCCAGGAGCTGGCCGCGCCCTATGGTGAGCCGGACCAGGTGATTGAGTGGTATCGAAGCAATCCTGAGCAAATGGGCAATATCGAGATGTCGGTGCTTGAAGATCAGGTCGTCGACCACATTATGGCTGCAGCAGAGATCGAAGAAGTGGTTGCCAGCTACGCAGACGTCATCAGCGGAGCAGCGATTGCACCAGCATCGGACGCTGATGAAAATGCGGGCGATACGAGTGAAGTTAAAGACTCTACTTCGGAGTCCGAGCCCTAAGCCGTCGCTTCAGCCAAGCTTGAAGAACAACGTAACGAGAAGAACTTAGGAAAAGGATTAATCCCTTTGGACGAACAGAACAGCACGACAGGAGGCTCGCAAATGATGCCGATGACAGGTTTGGGCATGGTGCCCATGGTGGTAGAGCAGACGGCAAGAGGTGAGCGCTCCTACGATATTTACTCGCGTTTGCTGAAGGAGAGGATTATTTTCATGGTTGGCCCGGTTGAAGACCACATGGCCAACCTGATTGTGGCGCAAATGCTGTTCTTGGAGTCCGAAAATCCCGACAAAGACATCAATCTCTACATCAACTCGCCAGGCGGGTCGGTAACCGCAGGACTCGCAATCTACGACACGATGCAGTTTATTCGCCCACAGGTGAGCACCTTGTGCGTGGGCCAAGCCGCCAGCATGGGGGCATTCTTGCTAGCCGCAGGACAGCCTGGAAAGCGTTTCGCGCTGCCTAATTCGCGGATGATGCTTCATCAACCGGCGGGAGGCTCCCGCGGGGTTGCGGCTGACATCGAAATTCAGGCTCACGAGATTTTGCTTGCCCGGGAGCGGTTAAACAAAATTATCGCCGAGCACACTGGCCAGGACATTGAGCGGGTGGCCAAGGACACAGATCGCGACTTTTGGATGAGCCCGGAAGAGGCTCAAGAATACGGCCTAGTGGATTCAGTACAGAACAGCCGTCAAGCCGCAACAGAAGGCTAGAGAGCGCTCCTTCGCAGAGTAAACGCAACCCTTTTCGGGCTTGCAAGACTTGCAAATGCGATGCGCTGGAAGCAATGTAATGCCATTAGCTAAACCAATCAAAGCGAAGAGCGGCTAGAACGCACCGCCGAGAAAGGCGACCCGATTCCCGATTAAAGGGCGCCGGTTGGACCAAAAAGAGGAACATATGTCAGAAGAAGGTAGCAAAGGGGACGATTCAGGCAAACTGCTGTATTGCTCTTTCTGTGGCAAGAGCCAGCACGAAGTGCGCAAACTTATTGCTGGGCCTTCGGTGTTTATCTGTGACGAATGTGTGGAATTGTGCAATGACATCATTCGCGAAGAGGTGGCAGAGGCAGCGCAAAGCGGCGAGTCGACGAAGTTGCCCGTGCCCACAGAAATCAAGGCGATTCTTGACGAATACGTGATCGGTCAGGATCAAGCCAAAAAAGTTCTCTCAGTGGCCGTCTACAACCACTATAAGCGCTTGAACTACAGCGCTAAAAAAGATGATGTAGAGCTCTCTAAGTCGAATATTCTGCTCATCGGTCCTACCGGGTGCGGCAAGACGCTGCTTGCTGAAACTCTGGCGCGGTTGCTGGACGTACCCTTCACCATTGCCGATGCAACCACACTGACTGAGGCCGGGTATGTGGGTGAAGATGTAGAAAACATCATCCAAAAGCTGCTGCAAAAGTGCGATTACGACGTGGATCGGGCGCAGGTGGGCATCGTCTACATTGATGAAATCGATAAAATCTCCCGGAAGTCCGATAACCCTTCAATCACAAGAGATGTGTCCGGTGAGGGCGTTCAGCAGGCCTTGTTGAAGTTGATTGAGGGCACCGTAGCGTCGGTTCCGCCCCAAGGAGGCCGTAAACACCCACAGCAGGAGTTTTTGCAGGTCGATACCTCTAATATCCTGTTTATCTGTGGCGGCGCTTTTGCTGGCTTAGACAAGGTCATCTCCGATCGATCAGACAAGTCCGGAATCGGCTTTGGC
>CAZWQK010000296.1:0-2734 GCA_964635835.1 uncultured Pseudomonadales bacterium | reverse complement strand
TGCCCCAGTTGGGCCCCTCTCTTATATGTCGTAACCCCGCTCATCGTGAGAAACCAAATCCAAGCCCTGCATTTCATCTTCGTCATCGACTCGGTTACCCACCAGGGCTTCTGTCACCTTTAAGATAACAAAAGTAATCACCGCAGTGTAACCGATAGCGGCAACCACACCAATAGCCTGGGTTGAGAACTGCGCACCGATGTCGATGTCGTGCTGACCGCTGAATGCTCCAAGGGCGTTGCTCGCGAACACGGCTGTCAGCAACGTGCCGAGGATGCCGCCCACGCCATGGACAGGGAAAACATCCAGGGAATCATCAATCTTAAGGGTGCGCTTGATAAACCCTGTCGCGTAGTAGCAAACAAAGCCAGCGCTCAAGCCGATAATCAAACCGCCACCGGGCCCAACGAACCCTGAGGCAGGGGTAATCGTACCCAAGCCCGCAACCATGCCGGTTACTGCGCCCAGGGCCGATGCTTTGCCATGATTGATGCGCTCAAGCAACATCCAGGTAATCGCCCCTGCCGCCGCGGAGATGTGGGTCACCAGCATGGCCATGCCAGCGTCACCGTTGGCAGCCAACGCACTGCCGCCGTTAAAACCGAACCAACCCACCCAGAGCATACCGGCGCCGGTAATACTCATGGTCATGTTGTGGGGCGGCATGGCTTGAGTGGGGAAACCGCGACGGTTGCCCAGAACCATGGCCGCGACTAAAGCCGCAACCCCGGCGGTAATGTGAACGACGATGCCACCGGCAAAGTCCATTACCCCAAGATCGCTCAGCCAGCCGCCACCCCAAACCCAGTGGCAGATGGGCGCATAAACCAAAAGTAACCAGGCGGCGGAAAAAATAACCACGGCGGAAAAGCGCATACGTTCGGCAAAACCACCAACAATCAGCGCTGGCGTTATCACCGCAAAGGTCATTTGAAACAACGCAAAGACACTTTCCGGAATGGTGCCCGAAGGGGTGTCCTCACCGATATTCACCAGCAGCATATTGTCTAAGCCGCCTATAAAGCCATTCCACGAACCCCCGTCACCAAATGCCAGGGAATACCCCGCCACCAGCCAAAGCAAGGACATCAGACAGGTGATAGTAAAGCACTGCATGAGTACGCTGAGCACGTTTTTAGACCGCACCAAACCTGCGTAAAACAGCGATAAACCGGGAATCGTCATGAAGAGCACGAGGGCTGTGGCCGTCATGATCCAGGCGGTATCAGCACCACTGATGCCGTCAGCGTAAGCTGCTTGGCTGCACAACAGTCCGCCCAGCAGTAGCGAAATTTTTTTCATAGGTTCGTCCTCTCAAATGGAGCAAACATTTAAGCGAACCCAGGGACAAAACGCCACAAAATTGTGCGTTTTATACTCCTAAATCAATACAATGAAATTAACGGGTCTCATCCACCATATATCGCACTATTTTGGTGCCTTGATAAATAAAGGATGTGTATATTTGTAACGCATCGGCGCCGACATCCAGCATGGCTCGAGCATCGCCAGGCTGCCCGATACCCCCGACTCCCACCAAGGTCATCCTGGCGGGCAAAGCCCCCCGCAACTGAGTCATGATTTGCACACTACGCTGAGTCAAGGGCGCACCACTCAAGCCGCCGGTCTCTTGACCATGGCGGTGCCCTGCAACCTGGTCCCGGGCGAGTGTGGTATTCGTTGCAATAATGCCGTCGAAGCCACAGGCTACCGCCTGCTCAGCAATTTGCGAGATCTCCTCGGCAGCCAGATCCGGAGCGATCTTCAACATGAGCGGCACCGGCATACCCTGACTGCTGAGCGCGAGCTGTTGCTCCTTGATGTCACTCAAAAGTGCGCGCAGCGGTTCGCCGTGCTGAAGCTGACGCAAACCGGGCGTGTTCGGCGAGGACAAATTCACGGTGAAATAGTCTGCGTACCTGTGCAGGCATGCCATGCCCTTGAGATAGTCTGACGCAGCCTCCTCGTTCGGGGTGTCTTTGTTCTTACCCAAGTTCACCCCCAACAGCACGTCCTGCAAGCGCCCGCCAGCGCGTACCCGCGCCAGTTTTGTGGCCATAGCCTGCATACCGTGATTATTAAACCCCATGCGATTTATCAGCGCCTGGTGTTCAGGCAGGCGAAACAGGCGCGGTTTCGGGTTTCCGGGCTGAGCTCGCGGCGTAACCGTGCCCACCTCCAAAAAACCAAACCCGCAGCGCGCCAGGCCCAGCACGGCTTCGGCGTTTTTATCCAAGCCCGCTGCCAGGCCGATGGGATTTACCAGGGTTTTACCTAAAAACTTGCGATGAGCCCCGGTAAGAGGGGAGACAGATCCGGGGAAGTGGCCGGTCAACCGCAGCCCGGCCATAGCGGCGTTGTGTGCCATCTCCGGCGGTAAGGAGAGCAGGAATTTTTGCAGAAGACTCATAAACTACACCGCTGAACAGGTGTACCAGTCTAGAGCTCTAGACTCCCCCTATAAAGCATGAATCCGTTTTTTTAGGGGCGGCAAACCATTTTTCGACAGCGCCCGTCTACAAGAACTGCCGCAACGATGGGGCGGCTTGTTGGGCATTCAGAGGTCCATGCCCAGACCAGAGGTCCATGCCTAGACACCGCTGGTACGCCGGACGCAAAAAACCTTGTTGGTACTCAAGGGCTAGCTACAATGATCCTTTGATTTTCTTGAGAACCTAATCCGTGTCCACCAACACCGCTTCCTCTGCAGCGCCGTCGTCACCTGCACGTAACA
>CAZWQK010000295.1:0-2737 GCA_964635835.1 uncultured Pseudomonadales bacterium | reverse complement strand
ACGGTTTAATAATCGCGGTGATTAACTTCATTGTTTTCTCCTAAACGTTAGGGACCTCCAGGTCACTATCGAGACCTGATACCGATTTGATGTGGAAGATCAAATTCTGATTCGCAGTAAATTTTCTACGAATCAGAATACGATAGATAGCGTTAACTCTCATCAACGCCATGCTCATTGTGATTTTCACACCAAACGGTCCCACCCCTGTTTAGCAATAAGCGTGCCTACTTTAGTTACTCCCCCTTGAATCAGCCCAAACACGCAAAAATCCAAGCGGATCTGTTGCGCAACCGGGGTTCTTACTCAGAACCCGAAAGCAGGCAAAACGAGCTGTCGCCCTAAAAAGGGGAAGCTCTGAAACCAGGTGCATCAGCATGGTGCGCGGGAGCAGTGCCTCGCACCGGGAAAAGGCAAAAACCTACAACTAGATTCGACTCTGACTCTGACGGGATTGTAGGGAATGGTTAAACTGGTCAACCACTGAGGGCGGTCAAGAATCAGCGGCCAAGCAAGTTTTGCAATAGCAAAATAGTGCTACGGCGGGAAAGCTAGGAAGCTTGAGAGCTAGAAAGTTAGAGAGCGAGAGCTACAGAGCTAAAGGCCTTACTAACTAAAAAAACAGGACAAAATATGCAAAACGATCCCTTTACAGCCATCGTGGATCCTATTTTAAGGCTGCTAAATCAGGCGCTACCCACTGACCTGGCGTCCTCAGTCGGCAGTCAAATCGAGGCCACCGCCCAGCGGGCCTGCAAGCAAATGGCCTTAGTACCAAAGCACGAATTTGAAGCACAACAAGCGCTGCTGGTCACATTAGAAGCGCAGGTCGCCCACCTTGAGCAGCGTTTGCACGCACTGGAGAACACTAATTCCACGGACGCTCCTGATTCGAGTGGCCCAAGCCCAGCCGGCCACCCCACCGAGCCAAGCTAAGAATGGGGCGTACTTGGGGTGATGAACCGTCGATCCTCAGTGCTAAGCCGCGCGCCTCTTGGTCTGGAAACCCACCTGGTCCACGTCGAGTGTCATTTAACCGGCGGCCTGCCAGGCACCACTATCGTTGGATTGGCCGAAGGCGCTGTCCGGGAAGCCCGAGACCGGGTGAAAAGCGCAATACGCAGTAGCGGGTTTAATTACCCAACCAGCCACATCACTTTAAACTTAGCACCCAGTCACATCGCAAAGTCAGGTACCGGGTTCGATTTGCCTATTGCCATCGCCATCTTGGCTGCCAGCAATCAAATCCCAGCAGCGGCTTTGAGCGACTCCGAGTTTATTGGCGAGCTGGGGCTATTTGGTGAGCTGCGCAAAGCCACCAACGTGTTATCCAGCGCAATTGCTGGTGCCAACGCAGGTCACCGGCTCTTTTTGCCCGAGGCTAATGAGCATGAAATCCAGCTGATCCCCCAAGGCGAGTTCCACACAGCTCGAAGTTTGTCTCAGGTCGTGGCGCTGTTGTGCGGTGAGGGCGACGGTGAGATCAAAAATTCAGTACGTTCCACAACGCCGCCTATGCGAGGGCCGACAGCGCGTTCTAACAGTTTCGATCACGTCCGCGGCCAGGAGTTAGCCAAGCGCGCCCTTACCGTGGCGGCGGCCGGGGGGCACCACATGTTAATGGTCGGACCGCCAGGCACCGGTAAAACCATGCTGGCCGAGAGCCTTGTGGAGTTATTGCCTGACTTAACCCAGGAGCAGGCGCTAGAAGTTGCAGCCATCTACTCGGCCTTTGGTAATCCCCGTGAATACCACTCCAGGCCGCCTTTACGACGGCCTCATCATTCCACCAGTAGCGCAGCCATGAGTGGGGGAGGCCTAGTACCTACCCCGGGCGAGGTGACCTTAGCCCATCGGGGGGTCCTATTCCTGGACGAGTTACCCCATTTCAAACCTTCAGCCTTGGATTTGCTTCGTGAACCCATCGAAACCGGCGAAATTGCCATTGCCAGAGCGCGTTATCGCACCATTTTTCCGTCGCGGTTTCAGCTTGTAGCAGCCATGAACCCCTGCCCTGCCGGACGCTCATGCAGAGAGCAAACCTGTCGCTGCTCGCCGGGCCAGGTACAGCGCTATCAGAGCAGAATTTCAGGTCCGCTGCTGGATCGGATTGATTTGCACGTGTTGGTAGCAGAGCTTGATCCACAGGTAATGCTGGACGTGACCCCAGATACAAAGGCCGGAACTCCCCGGCTTGCTTTGCGCGAAAGCAAACGCGCGGTGGCGCTGGCCCAGGCAACCCAGTTCCGTCGGCAAGGCTGCCTCAACGCGCAGCTCTTAGGGACCCATTTATCAAAGTACATGGCCGCCGCGAACATCGACCCGAAGTTTGTTACAGCCATTAGTGAGCGCTTTGAGCTATCGCTGCGCAGTTACCATAAACTTTGGCGTGTGGCTCTGACGTTGGCAGACCTTGACCAAGCACTGAGCAAGAATCTGCAGGTAGAAACCGCACCACCCGCGTCAGGCAGTTGCTTGGTTGAGCAAGCCCACTTGATGGAGGCACTTAGCTTCCGCGCAATGAGCTGGATCAAATACTCGGACTAGTTTGTTTCAGGTCAGTGCGCACAGCTGCCCACAAAAAAGGGTCCCGAAGGACCCTTTAGAGGGAAGGGCAATACTTAGAAAGACTTTCCGATTGAGAAAACAATCGCTTCCGCCGTACCCGCGTTGTTATCCTGTTCGGCTATGTCCAGCTCGTTCTCAGGCATTATGATCGCCACGCCAAGGTCTATTT
>CAZWQK010000294.1:0-2747 GCA_964635835.1 uncultured Pseudomonadales bacterium | reverse complement strand
GCACCTGGGTAAACATGGACTCGCCAAAAAACATGTGGCCCAGGGCGAGCCCGTACAGTCCTCCGACCAAGACGCCGTCGCGCCAAACTTCAACACTGTGGGCAATACCCGTGGCGTGAAGTTCGTCGTAGGCTTTACACATCTCAGGGGTAATCCAGGTGCCTACAGACGTTGCCCGGGTTTTGGCGCAGGCATGAATCACGTCGGTAAAACAACGATCAAAGGTTACATCAAAGCCGCCATTTCGCAGACGTTTTCCAAGACTTCGAGTGACTTTCATGTCGCCTGGTGCAATCACACCCCGCTCAGCCGGGCACCACCAGTAAATGGGGCCGTCATCGCTATCGAACCACGGAAAGATGCCCAGAGCGTAGGCTTCCACCAGCCATTCGGGTGTCAGCGCGCCTCCAGCGGCGAGCAACCCATTGGGATCGTCCGTAGCCTCACGAGGATCCGGAAAGCCAACGGGGTAGGGGGGCAATAAGGGAATGCCAGCCACAGCGGGCCGTTAGTCCTGCAACAGCGCTAGAAAATCCGCTGACTGTCGGTGGGTTTTGATGACCTCTATTAGTGACTCACCGGATTTGCTCTTGGCCTGTACGTCACCGCCTTGGGCTTTAAACCGCTCCAGGAAAATTCGAAAATCGTCCACGCGCATGCTTCGATAGGCGTGCAGCAGTCGACTGAAGTCCTCAGGCTCGTCGCCCATGGACTCTTTGGTTAAAAAGCTGTTGATACGCTCGTCATCCCACACTTCGTCGATAACTTTTGCTTTATCTGGCCGCATAATTGACTCCGTTGTCCCAAAACACTTTGGGCGTGATGTTACTGAGATCTCTTGGCTCATCCGGCTGAGCCTGTTCGAGGCAACGCATTGTGCCTATTTGTACCGAAAACGGCGAGTGCGTACACTTGCCGCTGCATAAGAGGATCCCTGTTTGTCGACGCCTGCTCCCAATCGTCCGTTACCTTTGCGCGAAATGTTCCTGGTGCTGACCGGCACCTTGGCGTTTTTTCTGCTCCTCGCCATTGCCTCCTACTCGCCGGAGGATCCGTCCTTCAACTACACCGGCACAAATAGCGATACCAATAACCTGGTGGGCACCAGTGGTGCTTATATTGCCGACATTCTGCTGTTTTTGTTTGGCTGGGTCGCTTACCTACTGCCCTTGGGCCTGGTTTACGGCGGATTGGTCGCCCTCAAGTCCAGGCATGCCAAAGCGAATGCGGTGGTCATTGGTGTTCGCACCAGCGGCTGGATTGCCTCGTTACTCTGCGCTTGCGTACTGATGTATCTGCATAACGCCGCAGGCGCATCTTTGCCTGCCGGCTCAGGGGGGGTGCTGGGTTTGGCCCTGGGTGAACAAGGCGCTCAGGTATTCGGCTTGGTGGGTCTAACGGTGCTCTGCGTTGCCGGCGTTTTGGTCGGCGTCCAGGCAGCAGTGGGCTTTTCCTGGCTGGAAATCACGGAAATGCTCGGTCGCGCACTGACCCAAATCTGGCATAGGGGCACCGAATTTTATGACCGCATGAACGATTTGCGGCAGGCCAAAGCTCGGCAACGTCAGGCAACAGCGGATCCGGTGGCGCAAAAGCGTAAAAGCGACCTTGCAGCGACGCTGGAGGCAAAGCAGGCAACAGTCGGGGCACCCCAAGCTGAACAAACGGCTCCTTCGGTGCAGATCCTCCCGGCGGCAGCAGAGCGCAAACCTGCAGGTAAGTCCCAACAAAAACGGCTTTTCGACAGTCAAAGCGTGAGTGAGCTGCCCGATGTAGACCTTTTGGATCAGCCGAACGGCAACACAGCAGGAGGCTACAGCGCCGAGGCCCTTGAGGCGATGTCAAAGCAGCTAGAGCTCAAACTAGCCGACTTCAATGTGGAAGCCTCAGTGGTGTCTGTGCTGCCCGGCCCGGTTGTAACCCGGTTCGAAATACAGCCAGCCCCGGGACTCAAAGTACAAAAAATCAGCGGCCTGGCGAAAGACTTGGCCCGCTCGCTGGCGGTAATCAGCGTGCGGATCGTTGAGGTCATCCCTGGCAAACCCTACGTTGGAATTGAAATACCCAACGAACATCGAGAAATGGTTCAGCTTCGGGAGGTGATCAATTCGTCGGTGTTTCAGGAGGCAACCAGTCACTTAACCTTGGCTCTGGGCAAGGACATTGCTGGGGCCACCATTGTTGCCGATATCGCGCGAATGCCCCACCTGCTGGTAGCGGGTACTACCGGATCAGGTAAGTCCGTAGGTGTGAATTCAATGCTCCTGAGCATCTTGCTGAAAGCCACCCCGGAACAGGTTCGTTTGATCCTGGTTGATCCTAAGATGCTGGAACTCTCTATTTATGAGGGCATTCCCCATTTGCTCACCCCCGTGGTCACGGACATGAAGGAAGCCGCTCACGCCTTGAATTGGTCCGTGGGTGAAATGGAGCGGCGATATCGTCTTATGGCGGCCTTGGGGGTGCGAAATTTGGCGGGCTTTAACCGCCAGGTCAAAGATGCGGCAGCCAAGGGCGAGCCCATCAAAGACCCGCTTTGGCCGGCGGATGACCCTGACATACCAGATCTACAGCCGCTGCCGGCCATTGTCATTGTCATCGACGAATTTGCCGACATGATGATGATCGTGGGTAAGAAAGTTGAGCAATTGATCGCGCGGATTGCGCAAAAGGCGAGAGCCGCCGGGATACATTTGGTGCTGGCAACCCAGCGCCCGTCTGTTGATGTGATTACCGGGTTGATCAAA
>CAZWQK010000293.1:0-2768 GCA_964635835.1 uncultured Pseudomonadales bacterium | reverse complement strand
CGACGAAGCGGATGAAGCATTCCGCAACAACGACTACGCTGCGGCCATTGCACAGCTGGAATTGTTGGAAGCGCGTTTCCCCTTTGGTCGCTTTGCCGAACAAGCCCAGCTGGAGCTGATCTTTGCCCACTATCAAACCCGCGACATGGAAAGCGCCCGAGCGGGTGCCGATCGGTTCATCCGCCTGCACCCGACACATGCCAGCGTGGACTATGCCTACTATCTAAAAGCCCTGGCCGCCTACCGCTATAACGCAGGATTCCTTGACCGTTTATTTTCAGCCGACCCGGCCAGCCGGGACATGGCGCCGGTGCGAGAGTCTTATTCGGAGCTGTCGGTGCTGCTGCGAGAGTTTCCCAACAGCCAATACGCGCCGGACGCGCGGCAGCGAATGCTGTTTTTAAGAAATCTGCTGGCTAAGTCCGAGCTGTACGCGGCGGACTATTATTTGGAGCGAGGCGCCTTCGTCGCCGCCGCCAATCGCGGCGCCTATGTCATTGAGAATTACCCCGACACCGAAATGCGAGCAGACGCTCTGGCGGTCATGATCGAGGCGTATTACAAGCTTGGGCGATTAGAAGAAGCCAACCGCTCCTTGCGCGTGCTGGCGCTGAATCACCCGGACTACCCGGAGTTCAATTCTGCCGGTGATTTGGTGCTGGAGGAACGCATCCGCAACCGCGACCGCTCCTGGACCAACATGATGACTCTGGGGCTGCTGGATCGTCCGGCGACGCCTCCGCCCATTACCATTGACTACCCCGACGATGCTGGAGACGCGCCTCGCGCCAGCGCTACAGAAGGCGCGGAATCTGATGACGGCGCTGAGACTGCGGAAAAACAAGGCAGCTTTTTGCGCTTTTTACCCTTTATTGACTGAGCTTTTATCGACTGAGCTTTTATCGTCTAAGACCTAACTCACTGGGAACTAATTCACTGGGCACTCATTCACTGGGCCTTCATCCATCGAGCCTCTATCCACCGAGCCTTTACGGGCTCACTCTTTGCCAGCCTCGGCTGGCCGCCTCACCAGACTTGGCTGACACGCTATAAAGCCTTAACGACACTCGGCGCCCCGGCGCTTCCCGCATCCTATCGGTTTGTGTAAGCGAAAGCGGGCGGTAGTCCACGTGAAAGCAGCCACACTGCGAACTCTGCGGCTTGGTCAGACTGCGCAACTTATTGAATCCGTCATCAGGACCCAAAACCCAGTCCGGTGTCACCTCTTATCCCAACGCCGCAACGGCGCTGGCTTTACGTTAATTGAGCTAATGGTCTGCTTGAGCGTGCTCAGTGTACTCAGCGCCCTGCTGGTGCCCCGACTCATGGAACCTTTGCCCAATATCGTCCTAGAGCAACAAACCCAGCAGCTGCAGGCCCTGCTGCATCAGGCCCGCACCCAGGCCATGGTGACCGGCCGCAACGCTATCGTCTGCCCCGCCAGCCCCAGCTCGCTAAGCGCAACTTCTGCTTCAAGCGCCCTGTCCCCCGGGGGCGGATTTACTGACTCATGGTGCGGTGCCCAGGGCCAATGGCAAACCGGCGTAAACGTGCTGCTGGATAGCAACCAGGATGGCCTGGTGAATGAGGACGATACTCTGGCGCTGCAGCTGAATTGGCGCGGTGGCCCGGGCGATGCGCCACGAATGCAGTGGCGTAGTTTTCGCGATACCGACCGCATCGTGTTTCTGACCAGCGGTATGACCCGCTGGCAAAACGGCCGCTTTTTGCTCTGCAGCCCTGTTGCGCAGATCCCCGGCAGAGTTCTGGTGCTTAACGTGGCCGGACGGTCTTATGTTCAGGCGGCAGCGCCGGAGGATTGCCCCCAGGTCGCGGCGCAATGACTTGAGGTCTCCCGGCTACTTGGCCAGCGGTCTATTCCGTGGCTTCAGCCAGGGGTTCTTCTACGGACAAAATGGACACGTCGAAGGTAATGTCGGCACCGCTCAGCGGGTGATTGAAGTCCACCTGCACGGTGTCTGCAAAAACCGCTTTCACCACCCCGGGCAGCTCGCCGTCCGGCGCTTGAAACGACACGACCAAGCCTGGCTCCAGCGGCTCATCGTCGTTTAGCTCATTGAATAACGAGCGATTCATCAGCCGCACGTTGGCCTCTACCCGCTCACCAAAGGCTTGCTCCGCGGGTATCACCAGTTGGGCATCGTCCCCGGCCGCCAGCCCCAGCAACGCTTCCTCGAACCCGGGCAGCAAGTTGCCGTCGCCTAGCGTTAGCGCCGCAGGCTGGCCCCGTCGGGTCGTGTCGATCTCCTCACCACTGGGCATCAGCAAGGCAAAGTGCAGGGTTATCCGGGATCCCATGCGAATTTTTTCGGTGGCGCCTTGAGAGGCAATGATGTCTGCCATGCTGTTTACTCTGTATCATGAGTTGAATTGGAGTGGGCTTGATCGCAGTTTGCGCTGCTGTGGGCCTTGAGTGTGCGGCCCAGGATCAAAGATGCAAGGCCGTGATTGAACTCTTTGTTAACCACAAGTGGGGTTTACTAGGCCCGCACTGCACAGGGCGAGTCAGGAACCCGGTGGGGCTTTAGCCGCCCGGCCCTCCTGAAACATCAGATAAAGCCACAAGGCCACACCCAAAAACAGCGCCGAGTCCGCTACGTTAAAGGCCGGAAAGGTGTATTCGCGATAGTGGACAAGAATGAAGTCCACCACATAGCCATTCACCAGGCGCCCATAAAGATTGCCCAGCGCGCCGCCCAAGATGAGCCCGTATACCAGCCCCATCCAGCGCTCGCCGAGGGTCAGTC
>CAZWQK010000292.1:0-2776 GCA_964635835.1 uncultured Pseudomonadales bacterium | reverse complement strand
AGCAGAGCACCCGCTGCGATAGCGTGCCCGGCACTGGCTGCAACCACCGGCAGTGGGTAGCAAAAAAGGCGGAGTAGCAGCCCGGCGCCACGATCCACCAGCGCTTTGCTCTCTGTAGGCCCCTTGCCAATCTCTTTTAGGTCGAAACCTGCACTGAACACGCCGCTACGGCCGAATATCACCAGTGCTTTCGCCTGGGTTTCTGCTCGATCTAAACCCTCGGTCAAGTCATCAATAAACCCGTGGCTTACTGCATTGGCCTTGCCGTCGTCCATGGTGATGACGGCCACATCATCAACGAGCTCGTAATTCAACATGTACATCTCCCTATCTGACCTTTGAAGTCCGCCAGCCGATTGCCCAGGCAGCGATATATGCCGTAACCAAAGGACAGATGCTGTCGCACATTGGGACGGTCAATGATTAGTCGGTTAGCGTCGGTAAAATGGCCTTCGTCACGGTTACCGGACAAATACCGTATTGCCAGCTTGTCCATCTTGCGGACTTGCTGTCCGCCTATTTCCACATCTTCCATAGCGGTTCTGCACATATGCGCCACCGGGCTTTGCCAGCGAACAATTTCCGACACCATATTCGGAATCAGCGCCAAATTACCCCGCAGCTTGTCGTACTCCTCGGGGTATCAATTCAACGCTTGAACCCCGGCGCTAATCGAGTTGCGCGTGGTGTCGCTGCCGCCGACGATTAGCAACGGCACGTTGCATTTTGGCACCAACCTCGCTCCGAGTATTAATTTTTGGCATGCACGCCAAACTCGAACCCAATCTTTTAGCAGCGATACATATGCTTTTAGTGAACAAAGGTTGGGCGCGACGGCAGGAATGTGCGCGGGGTTTTCTTGAGAAGTTTCACAGGTACCCGGCAGTGGTGGTTAGCAGTCCCTCCGATCTTATAATAAGGCAGCTTTAATTGCTCCAGTAAGCAAACTCATCATCGGCCTGATCCTGCTGAGAAAGATCCCGATCTACATTCACCGGCATCGTTGTGGTCCAAGGCCAGGCCGGTTCCGACTGCTGGGCGTTATGCTCATCCAGCTTGAGTCGCAATCGATCCGCCACCTCCGGATGGTCGGCCAGCAGGTCCTGCCACTCGCCCCCTGCGGTCAGGTCAAATAGCCACTCTTTGCGTGGCATGCCTGGGGGCGCACTGACCATTAGCTTCCAGCGCTGGTCGCGCACCGCCTGGGCAGCACCACTGCGAAAGTACAGGTAGTCGTGGGGGACTTCCTGTCCCATCTCGCCCGTCACAAAGGGCGTCAAATCCACACCGTCGATGACGCGATCCGATGGCAAGTCTGCGCCGGCGGCCGCTGCAGCGGTGGCGTACATATCGAAGTGATGCACCGGCGCCGGATAGGATGCGCCGGCGGGCAAGCGCTCGGGCCATCGTGCCAGGTAGGGCACGCGTATCCCTCCCTCGAACATACTGATCTTCCAGCCGCGGTAGGGCGCGTTTACTTCCGGCAAACCGATGTAGCCCGCACCGCCGTTGTCTGAGGAGAATAGCACCAGAGTATTTTCATCAAGGCCGTTGGCCTTCAAAGCTTCCATGACGCGCCCAACGCTTCGGTCTAGGGATCGGATCATGGCAGCGTAAACCCGCTCACGGTGCAGCTCGATGTCCGCTAGGGCGTCGTAATCCTCCTGAGAGGCCTGCAGCGGCGTATGCGGGGCCCAATGCGCCAGATACAGGAAAAAAGGTCGATCCTTGTTAGCCTCGATAACTTTCACCGCCTCGTCGGTGTAATAGTCTGTCAGATATTTGGGTGGCTCGAATAGCGGCCCGCCATTAAAGCTGGCGGCAAAATTCAGCGCGGCCCACAAAAACCGATCAATGGGATCAAATTCCTGTCGAGCCTGGACCACGCTGGCGTCGTCACGATGCCCGTACAAACCGCTGGCCATTAACAAACTTTCCGCAAACCCTTGCTCATGGGCCGCCATTCCGTTGGTACCACCCAAATGCCACTTGCCGATATGCACGGTGTGATAACCCCGATCAGCTAATAGCTCGGCTAAGCTAATTTCGGATGCCGGCATACCCAAGTCGTTAAAACTCAGATCCGTTGTCTCACTATTGCTCAGGCCAGCAGGCGCTATGGGACGGTCCTGGGTAGTCGTCACCAGTCCGACAATCGGCATAAAACCCGGCGGCGTCGGCGTAAACTCAAAACCGAACCGGGTACCGTAGCGGCCGGACATGAGCGCTGCCCGGGACGGGGCGCAGGTGGCATTGGCTGCGTAACCCTGAGAAAACGTCACTCCCTCGGCGGCAAGGGCGTCGATATTGGGTGTGTGCGTGGTGGCGTTAGGCCCATTCATGGAGATGTCGTTCCACCCCAAATCGTCCGCTAAGATCAGCACGATGTTGGGTGGTCGACCGGTAGCGTTAGCTTCCGCACTTGCAGCGCCTGACGACCAATTGATCTCTTGAGTGGGACCGATGTCCAGCTGCACAGCCATCATGCGATTGATGCCAAACAGCGCGATCTCTGCGCGAAAAACCCATGAGAGCCCCAGCAACACGGCCAAGGTGAAAAAAATTCTAATCGTCCACTGCACTTTTTATCCCCCTTAAAAAGCTTTGCTCCGGCGCCAGAGCGAAACGCCTGATCCCACGGTCAAGGATTGGCGCTATACCTTTGTATCTTGCGGCACAAACCAAGCCCCCATGGGCTCCTTCATTTCTATGTTGAGTTGCGCCGCCAGCCCCGCCGACCGATGCACGGCAGAGGCTTGATATTCGGGTGACATCA
>CAZWQK010000291.1:0-2791 GCA_964635835.1 uncultured Pseudomonadales bacterium | reverse complement strand
TTCTCCGGCGGCGTAAAAATCGATGCCATCACGCCAGCGATCCGATCGGGCTGGCTCCCGGGTAATCACCACGCATAGCTGCTTGACCTGTTTTGCCATCTGAACCACCGCCAGCATGTCGCTGCCGCCAGTGAGCCCGGTCCAATGCAGGCGCATGCCTGAGCGCGGTGGCAGAGCGAGTTCCGGGTTGATTTGTAGCGGGTCCATTTGTCGCGAATCCTTGGGTGAGGAATCCTCTGGGGTAAACGCTGGCGTTGTAGGCAAAAACAGGTCCTTCGGTTGGGTCAGTCGTGTTCTGGCAAAGCCGGGCAGTTTACCTTCAGCCGGGAGCGGTGTCAGTGTTGTTGCCGCCCGAAGGGGCGGTTTTTAGATGATCAATCCAGGCGACCACTTTTGGTGTGTGTTTTGTGAAAATGGGAGTTGCCGGGTACTAGCGTAACACCCACGGCTGGGCTACAGTCGGCCTGTCTGGGCGGGGGAATCTAAGCGCCTCGGGATGATGACCCGGGACGGCGACCTGGAAAGGATGACCTAGTTAGATCTAGTTAGATAGAGGGGGAGGAGGGGCCCAAAACCCAGCGCAACAGCGCCTGGGCAGGCGTGCCTAGGAGTTATGGAACCGACCAATATTTTTGACCCGAACTACTTTCACAAAGTAGTGGATTGCCAGTACGCCTGTCCGGCTCATACGCCCGTGCCGGAGTACATCCGCCTGATCGCGCAGGAAAA
This sequence comes from uncultured Pseudomonadales bacterium, assembly GCA_964635835.1. GTDB lineage: Bacteria > Pseudomonadota > Gammaproteobacteria > Pseudomonadales > Azotimanducaceae > UBA4421. The sequence goes on along the minus strand of CAZWQK010000291.1, from coordinate 2,062 downwards.
ATACACCGAAGCCTATATGTTGAACTGGGACTCAAATGTGTTTCCCGGGGTATTGGGGCGTACCTGCGATCGACCCTGTGAGCCTGCCTGTCGGCGAGTGCGAACCGAGGAAACCCCGGTAGCCATCTGCCGTCTGAAACGGACAGCGGCGGATAACAAGGGCGATGTGAGTGCTTTCTTGCCACAGGTGCCGGAACAGAAAAACGGCAAGCGCATCGCTTTAATCGGGGCGGGCCCCGCCTCCTTAGCGGTTGCTAGAGACTTATTGCCTTTTGGTTACGAAGTGCATTTGTTTGAGCAGGATGAAAAAGGCGGTGGCTTCATGCGCAGCCAAATTCCCGCTTTTCGCCTGCCTGAGGAAGTGCTGGACGAGGAAGTGGACCGAATATTGGACATGGGCGTGCACTGTCATTTTGGCCAGGCCATCGACAGCATGAAGGCGCTTATGGAGCAAAACTTTGATGCCTACTTTGTCGGCACCGGTGCTCCAAGAGGGCGGGATTTAGAGTTGACTGGGCGCGACGCGGTGGACGATCACATCCACATTGGCATTGACTGGTTGAGCAGCGTGGCCTTTGGGCATATCTCGGAAATTAAAGGCAAGGTAATCGTCATGGGGGGTGGCAATACGGCCATGGATTGTTGCCGAACCTCGCTGCGCCTTGGCGCCGAGTCGGTGAAAGTTGTCGTGCGCTCAGCTTTTGAGGTCATGAAAGCCTCTGAATGGGAAAAAGAAGACGCCATGCGCGAGGGCATCCCGATTATTAACAATCGGCCGCCGAAACAGTTCGTGCATGAAAATGGCAAGCTAAAAGGCGTGCTGTTCGAGTGCGTTACCCCAGTCCGGGGCGAGGACGGCCGTTTGCGCTATGAACCCTCCGGGGAGCCAGATGAATTCATTGAATGCGACCATGTATTGATGGCCATTGGTCAAGACAATCACTGCCCCTGGATTGAAAGAGATCTGGGCATTGAATTTGATAAGTGGGATTGTCCCTCCCTGAATGAAGTCACCCTGCAGTCCACGAATCCTGATGTTTTCTTCGGTGGTGACAGCGCCTTTGGGCCGGAAAACATTATTTGGGCATCAGCTCACGCCCATAAAGCCGCCATCAGCATTCACTTGTATTGCCAGGGCAAGGACCTCATCAATGACCGTCCTCCGGAAGGGCTGAATCTGCTGTCGACTAAAATGGGTGTTCATGAGTGGGCCTACGATTCGGCTCATGACCCTGCCCAACGGCATCTGGTGCCGCTGGTAGAGCACGAGTCCTCTCTGAACAATCTGAAAGTGGAGGTGGAACTCGGCTTTGACGCCAAATTAGCGGCCCAAGAAGCCCAGCGATGCCTTAACTGTGACGTGCAAACGGTGTTCACAGACAATTTGTGCATCGAATGTGATGCCTGCGTCGACATTTGCCCCATGGACTGTATCTCCTTCGTTGAAAACCAGCCCGAAGAAGCGCTTCGACTCACCCTGACGGCACCGGCGCAAAACCTCGAGCAGGATTTGTACGTGTCCGGGGAACTCAAAACTCAACGCGTCATGGTGAAAGATGAAGACGTGTGTTTGCACTGTGGTTTGTGCGCGGAGCGGTGTCCGACCAATGCTTGGGACATGCAGCGCTCCATCGTCCACATCCCGCAAATGGGCTCATTTGGAGAGTAAGGCTTATGACGACCAAGTTTAATGATTTTGTCATTCGCTTTGCGAATGTGAACGGTTCCGGTTCAGCCAGTGCTAACGGCATGTTCGCCAAGGCCTTGTTCCGTATGGGTATTCCAGTAGCCACGCGGAATATCTTTCCCTCCAATATCCAAGGGCTGCCAACATGGTTTGAGGTGCGCGTTAGTGAGCAAGGCTACCTGGGGCGCCGAGAGGGTGTGGATATTATGGTGGCCATGAATGCCGAAACGTTTGCTGAGGACATTGCCAGCATTCTGCCCGGGGGCTACTTGCTCTACGACAACTCCAAGCCTCTGCCGCGGTCTATGGGGCGCGATGACATCCATGAGATAGGCATGCCTATCGCTAGCATGATGCTGCCGGAGTTTGCGGACC
>CAZWQK010000290.1:0-2798 GCA_964635835.1 uncultured Pseudomonadales bacterium | reverse complement strand
ACTGGACAGGAGATGGAGGCTTTGGCGCCTATCTCAAGCGTCTGAGATCCAACGGTTTGGCGCAGGGGTAGGGGGATAGCATGTCGACTCAAAAAGAAGTTCTGATCGATCCGATCTTCAATAACAACCCTATTGCGCTCCAGGTGCTGGGAATTTGCTCTGCATTAGCGGTGACTATCAACATGGCAACGACCTTGGTCATGTGCCTGGCTGTAACCTTCGTGATTACCATGTCTAATCTGGCGGTGTCCCTGGTTCGGCATCGTGTGCCGACCAATATTCGCATCATCGTGCAGATGACTATTATTTCCTCCTTGGTGATTGTGGTAGACCAGGTGCTACAGGCCGTGGCTTACGATATTTCCAAAAGTCTGTCGGTTTTCGTCGGCCTGATTATCACCAACTGCATTGTCATGGGGCGGGCAGAAGCCTTTGCTATGCAAAACGGTCCTTGGCTGTCTGCTCTTGACGGTTTTGGTAATGCGCTGGGCTACAGTGTCATATTGATCGGGGTCGCCTTGGTGCGGGAGCCGTTGGGGTCCGGCACGTTGTTGGGGTACGAGATTATCCCTACCGTTGCTAACGGTGGTTGGTATGTGCCCAACGGCCTGCTGCTGCTGGCGCCTAGCGCGTTCTTCATTATTGGTTTGTTCATCTGGGCTATTCGCGCCTGGAAAACCGATCAAGTAGAGGAACCCGAATACGAGATTGCCCCCAATCGCCAGTACAAGGAGGCCATCTAATGGAGCATTACCTAGGCATCTTCGTTCGGGCCGTATTTATCGAGAATATGGCGCTCACCTTCTTCCTGGGCATGTGCACGTTCATTGCGATATCGAAGAAAATCTCTACCGCATTCGGATTGGGCGTTGCGGTTATCGTAGTGCTAGCGATTACGGTGCCGGTGAATAACCTAATCTTCAATCTCTTTTTGCGCGAGGGTGCACTGGCCTGGGCTGGGTTCCCCAACGCGGATTTGAGCTTTCTGGGGCTGCTTTCCTACATTGGCGTCATTGCCGCCATGGTGCAAATTTTGGAAATGGTATTGGATCGGTATGTCCCGGTTCTGTACAACGCTCTTGGTGTGTTTCTGCCGCTGATTACGGTGAATTGCGCTATCTTGGGGGCATCGCTGATGATGATTGACCAAGACCAGACCTTTGCCGAAAGCGTGGTTTTCGGGCTGGGCGCAGGGGTGGGCTGGGCTCTAGCTATCACCGCTTTAGCCGGAGTTCGTGAAAAGCTGAAGTACAGTGATGTGCCCGAAGGCCTCCGAGGGCTGGGCATCACTTTTATCTCCGTTGGGCTAATCAGCATGTGCTTTATGTCCTTCGGCGGCATCGATATCTAACTTAGTTCCAGGGAGCCATCATGGTTGATTCAACTGTTTTACTTGGCGTCGTTATGTTCACGATCACGGTGCTGGCCTTGGTCGGGGTGATTTTGTTTGCGCGCTCTAAGCTGGTGAGTGCAGGAAACGTCACAATTCTCATTAACGACGATCCCGATAAGGCGGTGGAAGTACCTGCGGGTGGCAAGCTGCTTGGTACCTTGGCGGCCAAGGGCATTTTCCTCGCCAGCGCCTGTGGCGGTGGCGGCACTTGCGCCCAGTGTCGATGCCGGGTCGTAGATGGTGGCGGCAGCATTCTCGCTACCGAAGAGGGGCACTTTAACCGGGGCGAGATTAACGACAATTGGCGTTTATCCTGCCAGGTGGCGGTGAAACAGGACATGAAGATCGAGGTCCCAGACGATGCGCTGGGCGTGCAGCGCTGGGAATGTGAGGTGATTTCCAACCCCAACGTTGCCTCGATGATTAAAGAACTGAACCTCAAGCTGCCTGAAGGTGCTGACGTAGCCTTTCGAGCTGGTGGTTACGTGCAGCTAGAAATTCCTCCTTATTCCATGGATTGGTCGTCCATCAACGTGCAGGAGGAGTATCGGGAGGATTGGGATAAGTTCAATTTTTGGGACCTGAAATCTGAAGTGAAGGAACCCACGATCCGTGCTTACTCCATGGCTAATTATCCTGAAGAGCGGGGTATCCTGAAGTTCAACATCCGAGTCTCTCCGCCGCCACCACGAATGGATCACCTGCCTCCGGGCGCCATGACGTCCTATGTAGCCAACCTTAAAGAAGGCGACAAGATCACCGTGTTTGGGCCTTACGGAGACTTCTTCGTCAAAGATACCCCGGCTGAGAAAATCTGGATTGGCGGTGGTGCAGGCATGGCGCCGCTGCGCTCACACATATTCGATGAACTGCGCCGTAAGGGTACCAAAACCAAGATGAGCTATTGGTACGGCGCTCGCTCCCTGCGAGAAATGTTTTACATTGAAGAGTTTGAGGAACTTGTGGCGAAGAACGACAACTTCAACTTCAATGTCGCCCTTTCAGATCCGTTAGAAGAAGACAACTGGGAGGGGTACACCGGCTTTATTCATAACGTGGTGTACGAAAACTACCTGAAGGATCACCCAAACCCTGAAGATTGCGAGTACTACATGTGTGGGCCGCCGATGATGGCGCAGGCGGTGCAAAACATGCTTGAAGACCTGGGCGTCGAACCTGAAAACATCGCCTTCGACGATTTCGGTGGTTAAGACCCTGCCGGGTAATTAAACTGGATACCGGATAGAACTCGAATCGTCAAAGAAACGCGGCACCTGCCGCGTTTTTTTATGGCTGGGAGAAAATTAACCCAGATCCGGGCCTTGCAACACAAGACGCCGATACGCAAATTAAGGAGTTGGGAAGGGGAGGAAAAACTATGCTCAGCCCTGATCAGATTCAGCAG
>CAZWQK010000289.1:0-2814 GCA_964635835.1 uncultured Pseudomonadales bacterium | reverse complement strand
TTGGCGCCATACATCACAAACACCAGATCCGTGTTCTGGCTGAGCACATCCCTCTCGACCCGCTTCAATCCGCGGTCGGCCGTTTCGCCACCGATGCCTTTGTTGATGAGTTTAACAGTAGCCTGCGGGTATGCCTGCTTCAGGTACTCGGCAAAAACCCCATAATAACTGATGGACAAAGGGACAGGGTAGTAACCACGGTTGCGGCTATGGTTGCCGAAGTAGGTCGTAATTGAATCACCCAGCGCCACAATGGTTATGCTTGCATTCGCCTCCAGCCGTGCCTGTACCCGTGGCAAGCGGGACAAATCAACCGGAGTGGCGGCGCACAGCACATTCTCCAGACAACATGCGATGCCGAGTGCGAAAAGCAAAAAAAGTCCAGGCAGTCTTGACTGTACATTCATTACGTTCACCTCGCCCTGTCGACACGTTGCGCCAGGGCTTCGCCCAGTTTACAATGAGCGGCGGTGCTGAAGTGAAGGCCGTCAGCGGGGCTGACCTCGATCCACTCCGCGGCATTGACGCAGTGGACGTTATTTTGTTCACAGTGTTTCTGAACAGCAGCCCAGAGGGCTTTCGACTTCGCCGCGCCGCCGGCAAAGATCTCACCGAAGGGCCCCTGGCTCATATCTCCCAGCGGCGGCGGACAGACTACCAAGACCTCCGGCGCCGGCCCGGTAAAACCGGCTTCCGACTTACGGATGATGTCGACCAGTCGACACAAAGCCTGTGCGATGTCGACGGCGCCTACGCCGAAACGATCTTTGAGGTCGTTCGTACCGAGGGCGATAATGACAAGATCCAGTGGCGCATGACTGTGCAAGAGCGGCAGCAGGTGTCGGGCGCCACTCTTGTCACCCTCGACGGGATCATCCCAGACCGTGGTGCGGCCGCAGAGGCCTTCTTCGACAATGTGATAGCCTGAGCCAAGGGCATTCTGCAGCACCCCCGGCCAGCGGATCTCACGGGCGTAGCGCTTGGCGTTTACCGGATCATAGCCCCAGGTATTACTGTCACCAAAGCATAGAATATTAATCGTTTTCATGATGCCTCTTCCTTATCGCGACAGACGTTCTGACAGATTTTTGGCTATTTGCTGATGTCCGGCAGGCGATGGGTGAATGAGATCAACTCCACAAAGACTGAAATCGGTAAAGAGTTCATGTCCCTCGATGAGATGCAGGTTATCCGGACCATTGACTGCCATATCACGCAGGATGGTATTGAAGGCCGTCTGCCGCTCGCCGGCAAGCGACGGCTGCTTCTCAAAGTCCTGGGCGTTCTTGTAGGTGGTGATCAAGGTCACAGACTTACCGGGATTCTTGTCCAAGGTAGTGCTGACCAGATATTCGGCTCGTTTCTTGAACTCTTCTGGAGTAAAGTGGTCGCGCACATTGACCCCCAGTTCGAAGGTGGCAAAATCCCAATCGTCGCGCTCGGCGATAAAGTCAGCCAATTTCGGTTCCAGGAAACAGGCGCCGCCCATGGCCAGGTTGACATAGTCCACGCCCATCAGATCAGCGGCAATGGGGACATAACCACCAGCAGTGATGGATGAGCCATAAGCCAGCCAGAGCTTATCCGGTTTCTCTTGCGGTTGGGGCGGGCGGACCGGAAAGCCGTAGCTCTCCAGCTCATGGAAAACCGTCTGGGTGCCGGGCAGCACAACGCGCCAGACCTGGGGACGGAAACGGTGTCCCGCCAGCGCCTCCGGTTTGACGGTCTTGAATAAAGCCGGTGGTTCCAGATGAATGCAGAGCGGCCCGCCCGGCGCCAAGTAATGGGTGGAGTGGTGAAAATCGCCACAATACACCTGCACCGGTGCATCGCCTTCGAGGCTGCTTAAGAAGATGCGGATATGTGGGGCTTCACAGACAAAGCGCAGCTCCAGTCCATCGGACATCTGGGAGTTCCAGCGTCCGCGGTCATTCAGGGTGTCCCGCACGGTTTGCGGAATCCGCTGAACCTGCTTGCCATTAAAGCGGTCGGTGAATTCAGTCACCCCGGCAAATTCGATATTGTTGTAGATCATGTTATCCATTCCTATGCGTCATCAGTACTTCTTATCCGTATCAGGAAAGAGCAAAGTTATTACTAGGCACATTTTACTGCCTGTCATTTTTCTGCCCTACCTTTCGGCCGGCGCTAATTCGTACCTTCCCCAAGCGCTGGAGTCGGTGTTGTTGTTGAAATTGCCGTTCAACGCCATGGCGGCTTTCCGCGGCGCGTCCTCGCTGTCGCGGTCATCGACCAAAAAGTCCATGGCGAACTGGCTGCCTGGCAGCAACTTGAAGTCCAAGTCCGCCTTTGGCGCGATTCTGCCTTCGATCAGGTAACCGTCAGCAGTACGCCGTCCGACGCAGGAGAGTTTTATCTTCACCTGCTGGTCGTTTTTGCGGGCCATCCAGAATGTGCATGGCGCAGCGGTCTCTCCAGCCTGCGGGACAACCACGGCCTGATCGGCGCCGATGCTGACCAGGCCGCCACGCTCGCCGTACTTGCGCCCGTCGAAGAAGAGCTCGAGGCAGTCGTACAGGAACGCCCGTCCAACATCTTTCTTTGGCGCCGGCATCAGCGTGTTGTCTCGCACCTGCAGCAGAAAGTAAACGCCTTGTTTGCGCACCCAGGCCAGCTTGACGGTGAAGGACAGATCATCCGTGCCGCGCCACTGCGGCAGCCAGGTTTCGGCGCGGTTCGGTTTGCCGTGCACCACGCTGTCCTCATCGTCGCAGATCAGTTCCGGAATTCCGTCCCACTTGCTGACATCACCATCCAGCGCGAACGCCTGCTTCAGCTCCGGCACCTTGACGA
>CAZWQK010000288.1:0-2825 GCA_964635835.1 uncultured Pseudomonadales bacterium | reverse complement strand
GGCGATATTCCTGCTTCAGCACTGGCTTGGGCACAGCGCGAAGGAAATTCGTTTTATGGCTGCCCGGAATACAGACAAATCCGCCATCTCCGGGCCTCGCATCGTTTAGCACCCAGGTTGCCACGGTTAGACCGTTGCGCATCACACCGTCGTGGTAGTGGTACCAATGATCGCTTTCGTAGCGCATGGGGCCGCCGTGAATGTCCTGGCCCGCTGCGCCTGGCTGCATAAAAATGCAGTAATCGTGGTCTGCCCTGAGGCGAGGCTCGACCAGTTCTTCTAAGTATGGGAGCACTCGCGGGTGGTCGATGAGGTTTAAGAAGGGCGGCCCCCATTGGCTGATGGCCTCGGTGCGGCGGAAGTCGCCGTCATTGGGCTGTCTTGGCCAGTGAGTGTCGCTTAGCTGGGATAAGCTTGCACATTCCTGGGCGGACAGCACGCTTGGGATAACCAGATAACCCTGTAAGTCGAAACGAAATTTTTCTTCTTCACTGAGCATGTGGCCCCGCCATAATTGCTGTCTTATGTTCTGGGCGCGTATGTTAGCTCAGGGTCAGAGCAAGGTGACAGCGTCGCCGCCGACAATACCGTTAAGCCAAAAGGTGCTGCTATGGATTTTAAGTTTGATCGTGATTGGCAACAGCCGATACGTTATCCCGATCCCGCCGTTGAAGTGCTGGATTCTCGTTTCCGCAGATACGTTCTGGGTAGCGCTGCTCTTGAGCGGCTGTGGACTGGCGGCCGCTGGCTCGAGGGGCCGGTTTGGTTTGGCGATCAGCAGCGACTGCTGTTCAGCGACATTCCCAACGATCGGATCATGAGTTGGTCCGCAGTGGACGGAGTCACCAGCGTTTTTCGTCAGGGCGCGAACTACGCTAACGGCAATACCCGAGACCGGCAGGGCAGATTGATCACCTGCGAACACGGACGGCGAGTCACGCGCACGGAGATCGACGGCACCCTAACCGTGCTGCTGGATTCATTTGACGGCAAGCCGCTGAACGCCCCCAACGATGTGGTCGTGCATGGCGATGGCAGCATTTGGTTTACTGACCCCGGCTACGGTAGCCTGGGCCACTATGAGGGTTATAAAGGGGAACTTGAGCTACCAACTCGTGTTTACCGAATTGACGGCGACACCGGCGCGGCAACGGTGGTGGACGACACCTTGGAAAAGCCCAACGGCTTGGCGTTTTCGCCGGACTACAAAACGCTTTATGTCAGTGACACCGGCGTTAGCCACAAGCCGGGACACCCTCGGCAAATCCACGCATTCGATGTCAGCGCATCGCACTCTCTGACCAACCAACGTGTGTTCTGTGATTTGGGTAAGGCCATTCCAGACGGCTTTCGCGTAGATGTGGACGGTAATGTCTGGTCCAGTGCCGGATGGGCCGGGGCGCTGGAGGATGGTGTTCAGGTGTTTGCGCCTAACGGCGATAAAATCGGCGCGATTCATTTGCCTGAAGGCGTATCGAATCTGTGTTTTGGTGGGCGCGATCGTAATCGTTTGTTCATGACTGGGGCCCAGTCCGTTTACAGCCTGTATACCGAAGCCCAAGGTATGCCCTACGCCTAACAAGCGCTAATCCACCAGGTAGTGTTCGAGCCCTTCCAGAGATTGCTCCCTGGCTTCCAGCCGGGCGATGGTTTGTAAGTGCACCTCGTCCGGGCCGTCATAGATACGAAAAGCCCGGGCTTTGCCAAAGGCTCGTGCAGCCGGTGTGTCGTTAGTCACCCCTCGGGCCCCAAATAGCTGAATGCAGCGGTCTGCGATGTCTTGATAAACCTTGGCAACAGCGACTTTGATCATGGAAATTTGTTTGCGCGCCACCTTGTTGCCCACGGTATCCAGCAGGTGCGCGGCCTGCTGTACCAGCAAGCGGCACTGATCCAGTTCAATGCGAGACAGGCTGATGGCGGCTTGGGTGGAGCTGTACTCGTCGATACGTTTGCCAAAAGTGCTGCGACTTTGCGCGCGCTGCACCATCAAGCTGATAAGCACCTCGCACTCGCCGATGGCGCGCATGCAGTGATGTAAACGGGCCGGGCCCAATCGGGCCTGACCGATAGCAAAGCCCGCGCCCTCTTCGCCAAGTAAGTTCGTCACCGGAACTCGAACGCTGTGAAACTCCATCTCTGGGTGGCGATTGGTCTCGGATAAGTGATCAAACACCGGCAGGTTGCGAATGACCTTGATACCCGGGGTGTTGCGGGGCACCAGCAGCAAGGATTGCCGCCGGGATTTTTGTTCCTCTGGATTGGTAACGCCAACCAGAATCAGCAGCTCGCAGTTAGCATGAGAGGCGTTGGAAGCAAACCACTTGCGCCCGTTAATCACGAATTCGTCGCCGTCTCGTTCGATCCGGGTTGCTAAGTTGGTTGGATCTGACGAGGCAGCATAGGGCTCGGTCATCGCAAAGGCGGAACCAATCTCACCCTCGAGCAGCGGCCGTAACCATTGGTCTTTTTGTGCCGAATTACCAAAAATTTGCAGCAGTTCCATATTGGGAACGTCTGGTGCGTTGCAGTTGAAGACGTGGGAGCCCCACTCCAAACGCCCCAAGATTTCCGCCACCGCGGTGAACTCCAAGTTAGTCAGTCGGGTTCCCGGCTCGTCCTCCGTCAGGCGCGGCAATGCCATGTTCCACAGTCCCAGGGCTTTTGCTTCGGCGCGCAAGGTCTGCTGAATCTCGGGTACCGGCTGTCCTTCCCGAGCTTGTTGTTCCCACAGTTTGTTGTTGGGCAACACGCGCTGTTGAAAAAACGCTTCAACCTGGGTTGCAACGTCCACGGCGTGGGGGGATAGGTCAAACATGGTCTTC
>CAZWQK010000287.1:0-2831 GCA_964635835.1 uncultured Pseudomonadales bacterium | reverse complement strand
GTTCCTTCGCCCGACTCTTCTCCTCCTCTCGCCGGGCGCCACCAAAGGCCACATCAAAACCGTGGGCGTCTAGGGCCTGTTTAAGGCCCTGAGTTTTCATGATGTCCGTGTGAATGGCGCTGCCGTGATCGAAAGGATTAATGTTCTTCGCCACCCCGTCGGGGTTGATGTGAACAATCAGGTCCATGCCGCTTTCCCTGGCCATATAGTCCCGAAAGTCGTACATGGCCTGGAATTTCCAGCGGGTGTCCACGTGCATAAGAGGAAACGGCGGCGGACTGGGATAAAAGGCTTTGCGCGCCAGATGCAGCATCACCGAGCTGTCTTTACCCACGCTGTATAGCATCACGGGATGTTCGGCCTGGGCCACAACCTCCCGCATGATGTGAATACTCTCCGCCTCCAGCCGATCCAGATGGGACAGGCTGTCCAGTTTTACTGCGGTAGCTGCAGCCCCTGTAGCCTGGTCCTGGATCCGGCTGCTCAAAACACCAGCCCCGGCAGTAGCTTTGGGATCTTGAAATGCCGGCAGCGCCAAAGAAATTTTCGCACCGCTGGGCAACTCCAGCTCGTGAGTACCCTGACGTGCCACCCAGTACCGGCAAAGATCCAGAGCGCCCCCTTGAGGCCACAGTAGGGTCGGCTTGTCGTGAACCAGCTGCTCCAGCGCATCCATCAAGCAAGTCAGCCGGTCTTCCATGGCGTCCGGCAGGGTGGCCAGGCAGACCCACTGCCGCCCAAGACGCCCATCGTTAAGACTCACCACGCCGCCTCGGTCCCAGGCCGTTAGCTGCAGAACAAAACTCGGTTGGCGCTTGCGCTTGGCATCACCGCGTAGCTGCTGCGTCACCGCGGTTTTCAGCGGCCGCTGATCTTCGTTCTTTAACGCTGACCATGCCAGCGCCGGGGGTAGTTCGGGCCACGCCTCCAGCATTCGCTCGGTGGAACGCTGGGATTGCTCAACCCCGCGGTCCAGCAGCAGCTGATGCACGCGCTTAACATCCCAAACACCGCCGCCGGTTTGCATTTCACGAATCAGTTCCGCTGTTTCCATACCATCGCCAAAGTTGTTACCAGTGAAATTGTCGGAAAACGCAATTTAACGGGTTCCAATTCTCTTTACATGAAATTATTAAGACTCATTCGTGCTATCCATGTAACTTATGCGAATTGCGACAATCTAGGATCCTAGAATCCGCCGACATACCCCTCTTTGCGATGATCTGATGCCCCGACGTAACCTGACGGCAACGCCTGAATTAACTGAGCTCCGCCAAACACACTTTCTAAAGGCTCAAAGCGCACATCGTGGCCGCGCTGGACCAAACCATCGAACAGGCTTTGCGGCATCCCCTCTTCTAAGCCGACGCTGAGATCTGGATAGACGTGCCAGCGCGGTGCATCGCTGGCTTCCTGGGGGTTTTGCCCGTAGTCGAAGATCCGGCTGACCATTTGCACGTGGCCCTGATGCTGCATATGCCCGCCCATGACGCCAAAGCTCAATACGGGCTTGCCGTCCCGGGTGACAAACCCGGGAATGATGGTGTGGAAGGGCCGCTTTCCTGGCCCCACGCAATTGGGATGGGCCGGATCCAAGGAGAAGCCGGAACCTCGATTCTGCAGAGAGATCCCAGTACCCGGCACAACGATGCCCGAGCCGAAGGCGCGGAAGTTCGACTGGATGAAAGACACCATCATGCCGTCAGCATCCGCTGTGGTCAGATACACGGTATCGTGCCCAATGGGCAGGGACACCGGCGGCAGTTGGGTAGCTTGAGTGCCGATACCCGCGGCCGCCTGGGCCAGCGACCCAGGCTCCAGCAATTGCTCAGGGGATAAAAACATGGCGTCGCTATCGGCAAAGTGCTCGTTAGCCGCGTGCACGGCGATTTTCATGGCCTCAATTTGCTGATGCACGGACTCCACGGAATCCAGTTCGTGGACGGGCAAGTGGGCCAAAATTCCCAGAGCGATTTGCGCCGCAAGCCCTTGCCCGTTGGGGGGAATCTCCAGTAGCTCCACGCCATGATAGGCCTGTCGAGTCGGTGTAACCCAGTCGCAGCGATGGGTACGCAGATCCTCCATCGACAGAACGCCACCGCCGGCAGCGCTGGCTTCTACCATGGCGGCGGCAAGCTCTCCCCGATAAAAAGCCTCGCCCTTGGTATCGCGAATCAACTGCAGACTGCGAACCATGTCCGGGCGTCTAAAACGCTCACCCGCCTTGGGCACTGGGCCAAAGTGGGCGTACCAGTCGGGATAGTCGTCGTAGTAATGCTCAAGCATCTGCCAATAGAACGCGCTCTTCGGACCCACCAAGAAGCCGTGCTTGGCGTAGTGTATGGCCGAATCGAACAGCTCAGCGAAGGGCAGCTTGCCAAAACGATCGCTTAGCTCAACCCAACTACTCACGGCTCCGGGTACGGTGACGCTATCCCAGCCCAATTCAGGCATACGCTGAAGGCCAGCAAAACGCTCAAGATTCCAAGCCAGCGGCGCACGGCCTGAGGCATTTAAGCCCTGCACCGACTGACCATCCCACAGCAGGCAAAAAGCGTCGCTACCAATGCCGTTATTGTTTGGCTCCACCACCGTCAAGGTAATCGCCGCCGCAAGGGCCGCATCCACGGCGTTGCCACCGGCACGCAGGGCCTGCAGCCCCGCTTCGGTGGCCAGCGGCTGGGAAGTCGCAACCAGGTTGTCTGCGGCAACCGGCGAACGGGCCGAGGGGTATGCTTGCTTTGGGTTGTACACAGCTGTCTCCTAATTGCGATCGGTTACCGTGCACATCTTGACCCATCTGAATCCCAGATGCTTTTGCATCTGCAGCC